>RDXD01000282.1 GCA_004292575.1 Bacteroidota bacterium | reverse complement strand
TGAATAAAGTATGGTATGCCGATTATAAGCGCAGCAAATTGCACACCATTAACGACTGGCCCGAATGGCTACAAGTGGACAAAGCAGGGCATACATGGACGGCCTACCAAATAAGCAGAGCCAGCATGGCCACTTGGCAATGGGCGGGTATGCCGCATAAGCAACGGGTATGGTTGGGCGGCACCATGGGTTTTGTTTTTCAAACCGTAGTAGAAGTTCAAGATGGCCTGAGCGCAGAATGGGGATGGAGCTGGGCCGATGTGGCCGCCAATACCGCCGGTAGTGCACTGCTGATAGCTCAGGAACTGGCGTGGAAAGAACAGCGCATCAGCTTCAAGTTTAGCGCTCATCCGGTTCAACACAAAAATGATGCCTTAGCTACCGACCGAAGCAATGCGCTGTTTGGCAAGAATATTGCGGAGCGCATTTTCAAAGATTACAACGGCCAAACGTATTGGTTAAGCGCAAACCTAAAGTCGTTTTTTAAGCGTGGCGGCCTGCCGCCTTGGTTAAATATCGCCGTGGGGTATGGTGCCCAAGGCATGATGGGCGCACATGCCAACAGCTGGCTCGATGTTCCGTCGGGCAACAGTTTTGATTTGAGTTATATACCGCGAAGCCGGCAGTTTTATTTATCGCCTGATATAGATTTTACCAAAATAAAAACACATAGTAAATTTCTAAAGTCAGTGTTTTTTTGCCTAAACGCGTTCAAAATGCCTGCACCTGCACTGGTCCTCAGCCGCGGTAAGGTTAGGTTACATGGCCTATATTTCTAACAGCTTCCGTTTTACGTGCAGCAGAACTAGGTTTCTGGTTGTGGTGTAGCGTTCGGCATACTTTACATGTGCGGGGCCATAAGAAATCTAGTAGATTCCCGTCATTTTTATAACCGTATTCGTTGCCATTGGTTTTCATTCCCTTGCTAAGACAACCCAAAAAACTCTTCTTTTGTGAGGACCTGTAGTTAACAAAATTGATGTCATATCTCGCTTTGGATGGTATGCTTGTGGCGACTGCAAGGCGTAGCAATGTTGAAAATAGAGCTGAAAAAGCTTGTAGCTGAAACCGCAGCACAACGCTTCGAAACATTTGTATTTTCTTTGCAGCATGCACATAGAACTTAATGCAGCCGAGCAGGCACTGTTTGAAAACATAAAACAATGCGCCGAAAAACTGGCGATGCCCTGCTGGCTTATTGGTGGCTTTGTGCGGGATAAGCTTTTAGGCAGGCCTACGAAAGACGCAGATTTGGTATGCATTGGCGATGGTATTGCACTGGCCCATGCAGTGGCACAAAGCTTTACCCCTACCCCGCCGGTAAGTTTTTTTAAAACCTTTGGCACAGCACAGGTAAAACTACCGTGGATTGAACTGGAGTTTGTTGGTGCCCGCAAAGAGAGCTACCAAACCGACAGCCGCAAACCGCTCGTGGAACCCGGCACGCTGGAAGACGACCAAAACCGGCGCGACTTCACCATTAACGCCTTGGCCATTAGTTTAAACGGTGCCGACTATGGCACGCTGATTGATCCATTTAATGGTGTGCTGCATTTGGCCGAAAAGCGAATAAAAACGCCGCTTGACCCTGCCATTACATTTAGCGACGATCCGCTAAGGATGATGCGTGGCATTCGATTTGCCGCGCAACTGGGCTTTGAAATCGACTTCCAGACCTTTCAGGCCATAAAAGCAGAAAGGCATAGGATAGAGATTGTGAGCCAGGAGCGCATTACCGATGAGCTAAACAAAATAGTGCTTAGCCCAAAACCCAGCATCGGGTTTGATTTGTTGTACCGCAGTGGCTTGCTCCACATTATTTTTCCTGAAATGGTGGCCTTGGCAGGTGCTGAATACATTGATGGCAAAGGACACAAGGATAATTTTCTTGGTCTCATTTCCGAAAATCTTCCGGAACGCAATGTCGTTTTTTA
>RDXD01000498.1 GCA_004292575.1 Bacteroidota bacterium | reverse complement strand
CTATCTACAATAAAATAGAATTTAGGGATGGTTTCTTTCTTCCGGTAATAGTCCGTTAGAAAATGGACATTGTAAAAAGCAAGTGCCGTTTTGCCGCTTCCCTGTGTATGCCAGATGATGCCTTTGGTGTTGCCTTCATCAAAATGCCTGCCAATGGCTTTGGTGGCGAAAATTTGCGGATACCGCATGATGTGCTTCTCGTAACCCAGCGTAGTTTCTACATAGGCAAACCCAAATTTCAGCAGCCAAAGCAATCTTTCGGGGCTGCAAATGGACGTGAGTATCCGATTGGTAGGGGAGTGGGAGGCTTTGTTGGTGGCAAGTTCAACCGCATGCTTAATAATGGAAAGGTTATTGTCTTTCAGCACAAAATCTTCAACGGCTTCGTCTTGTTCACTTAGATATTTTTCCAGCGAAGGCGCTTCTTCTTCGCGGAAACAGTGAAAACTATTTTTACCATAAGTGGTAGTTGCATAAAAAGCGCCCTGAATAGGTACAATACTTTCGGTATCGTACTCCATATTATTACTGAAAACAAGGAGCTGACTGATATTGATAAACCTGCGGAATTTCTTATTGGCTGAGCGAACATCAATCCGGTTTCGCTCTGCAAGAATGCCTTCGCGGTTGTTCGGCTTTTTTACCTCAATAAAAACCAATGGCATGCCGTTAATCAGCAGGGTAATATCCGGTCTGAATTCTTCTTCGCCATTTTTATAAGTGAGTTCTGTAACTACATGAAACAGGTTGTTTTCCGGCGTTGTAAAGTCAATCAGCCTTATCCCGCTTGTGCTTGTCAGCATGTCAAAGAAAGCCTTTCCAAGGTCTTCATTGTCGAGTGCAAGGTTAATTTCCAGCAGTTTTCGGGCAATTTCCTCTTTCTTGATTTTTGGGTTAATGCGGCTGATGGCTTTGAAAAAGTATTCTGGAAAAATATTGTTTTGTTCATCCCAATTTGACGATTTTAACGAAACATACGCATAGCCTAGCCTGTTCAGGTGCAGAATAGCAGGAATTTTTACCCGTGTATTTTCGTTGTGGGCCATGCAGCGGCTTTATATCGTATTGATTTACAATAATAACGAAAAGGTTTTGAATGGCACTTACTGAACTAAAGTATTTATCTGCTGGCATGTTGGGTGTTTATGTTTTTGTGTGTTTTGTTTAGTGGAACGCTATCGTCGTTAAGCTATAAAAGGTTTTTGTAGTTAAAGGGTTGGTATTGTTTTTGTTTTTTTGGCTATTCGCATCGGCCATCGGCAACTGTGGATGGATAAATTTATGGAAGCCTTTGATTTACTGCCATGCGGTTAAGTAGTACTAATTTCAATGATTGGGCAAACGGCACAGCCAGTTTCGGCACGTGTCTGTTCCGTTCCGCTGCTGTGTCTCATGCAACGGAATTTCGCCCTAGTCCAACCGTAACCACCACCTACAACCTCGGCGGCAACATATCCGAGCAAAAAGGCACCACCTTACTTGCACTCCAATTTGTAGCGTAAGCAGAAGGCCACTTTAGGCCCCTAAGCGGTCCACATACTCCCATGCCAAATACACTCTAAACGACCACCCGGAGTCTGACTGATTGCATTGGTTTGATGGTAAAGACCATTCTTGTAAAGCATTCTCACCATGTATGTTATCGATTTAGGTTGCTTATGGCTACCAATGGCTAATGCGCACGTGGCTACTGCAACCGAGCGTAAAACAGCTTTTCTGCCTACCTTGCCGCTCCGCCCGTTTATCAACCCCAAAAAATGCCAGCCATGCCTGTTATTCTGCCCGTACACCAAGTGTTGCCTAGTTTTGGCACCAACTGTTTTATAGCCCCCAATGCCACCATAGTGGGTCAGTTAACCGCTGGCGACAACTGTAGTTTTTGGTTTAATGCGGTGGTGCGGGCCGATGTAAATACCATTACACTGGGCCATTCGGTAAATGTGCAAGATGGCGCCTGCATACACTGCACTTATCAAAAGCACGCTACCACCATTGGCAATAATGTTAGCATTGGCCACCACGCCATTGTGCACGGCTGCACCATACACGATAATGTACTTATTGGCATGGGTGCCATTGTAATGGACGGGGCCGTGGTGCACAGCAACAGCATTATTGCAGCAGGTGCCATTGTTACCGAGGGTTGTATTGTGCCATCGGGGGTGGTTTATGCAGGTATTCCGGCTAAGAAACTCAAAGATATTTCGGCCAGTTTAGTGGCCGACCAAATTGAGCGTATTGCAAAAAACTATGTGCTATATAGCAGTTGGTATGCCCCAACACAGCAGTAAAAAATAGCGTTGGGCTACTATGCGAAGGCCGCATGAGGTATCGGGTTGTCGTTATGGGTTACAAAGTGACCGTTGCTCTTATAGTCTGGGCCTAAGTGCCAACTGCCGTTGCGTTCTTAAGGTTTGACAAAATAAAACGTCGTATCGGCTGCGGCACCACCATGCCAGTCAATTGCTGGAAACTGGTTTTCGTTAGGCGCGTTTTAGTGCCTTGTTTTCAGATTGTAGATACCAGTGAATGCCTTTGTTTTTGGTTTTGGTTTCGTTTGGTTATATTTGGGCCACCAAGCAGCCATAGGGTAGTGCTATGTGGAGAAACTAACGGGTTTTAGGGGTGCAGTGGAACTGATATGCCCCAACGAGCGTTTGTTTATGTAGCCATCGAAGCAAGCGTTGTCAAAATGAAAGATGCAAGCTGGTACCCCTTTCGGCCGCATTCGAAATTGTGGATGGTAGTAAATTGCCAGCCTTATTTCATGTATCAAAACTGAGGGTATGAAAAAGATTATTATAGCAAGCTTATGGATGTTTTGTTTGGCCAATGCCAGTCTGCTGTTGGGGTGTGCATCGGCGCGTGGTAAAAAACGCGGCTGTGTTAGCTCTAGTGCCAGCATGGGTGCCGAGCGGGTGTTGGCAGGCGAAAAGCCTGAGAAAAAGTCCAAGTTTAAGATTAAGGGGATGAATTAGTATTTGTTTTCTCAAAAATCCACCTATGTGCTACCGTCATTTACGTGCATCCATCGCGTTTGTATTCGCCATCATAGGGGTTAATAAAGTGTGGGCGCAAAGTTTTGCATTGAAGCTGCCCAATGGCGCCACGCAGGTGCTAAGGGCGGCTGCCTCTCCCGAGCCAACTGCGGCGGCCAGCAGTAGGTTTGGCAACAGGTATTACTATTTGGCGCATTTTTCGCAACCCATCAGCAAAGTGTCGGGCGCAGCTGGCATCCAATTGCTGGCGCCCCTTACTACACTGGATGGATACATTAGCACCGGCGCCCCATTAACGCCAGCGCAGGCCAAAGCGGCAGGCATTTCGCACTTTGCAGTAGCCGCACCCGACGCCAAACTCAGCACCGAGCTGCTACAGCGCAGGCTACCGCAGCATGCGCTCTTGCCTAGCGGACAATATCAAATTCTAATGGGCGTGCATGCCGATGCCGACATGGTGCAGGTAAAAGCTTGGCTTACCCAAATGGGTTACAGCCACCAACCCCTAGCCATTAATGCACGTGTAATCCGCTTATCCATCGATGTTGCTGCAGTTAACACAGTTGCGCTGCAACCCTTTGTGGCTTTTATGCAAGCGGCCAATGGTGCCGACCGCGTTCTCAATCAAAATGTGCGTAGCGCCAGCCGTGCATTTAGCTTAAATGCCCCGTTGGTAAATGGCGGACGCAACCTAAATGGGGCCGGCATAGTAGCTGGTATTGGCGATGATTCTGACCCATCCCTTCACCCTGATTTAACGGATAGGGTAATTGATCGCAGTTTTGGTATTACAAACGACCACGGCACACATGTGGCAGGTACCGTAGCGGGTGGGGGCGTTTTAGTAGATGCCAACCGTGGCTTTGCCGCGCTGGCTACGCTGGTTACCCAGTTTTTTAGCGGCATGTGGGAGTACGCTGCCCAATACGTGCAAGATTTTGATATGGTGGTAGCCAACCACAGCTATGCCAATACCGCCGGCGAATGTTATTATAACGGCGTGTATGACCTGTACAGCAACCTGCTAGACGAGCAGGCGCAAACCTTACCATTTCTGCAGCATGTGTTTGCAGCCGGCAACAGTGGAGATGATGTGTGTAGCCCTTACCCCGCCAACTATGGTACCGTGTTGGGCAGCTACCAAAGTGCCAAAAATACGCTGTGTGTAGGCAGGGCCGATTTGGTGCAGGTGGCCAGCCAGGGCAGCAGCGTAGGGCCGGTGAAAGACGGGCGCATCAAGCCCGATATTAGCGTGCTGGGCGAGCTTACCAGCACTTCGGGCCCCGATGATTATAGCACCCTAGTGGGTACCAGCATGAGTGCCCCATCGGCCACGGGCGGGTTGGTGCTGCTAAACGAGCGCTACCGCCAGCTGCATGGCACCAAGCCCCGCGCCGACCTTATGAAAAACCTACTCATGAACGGTGCCCGCGACATTGGCAATCCGGGGCCCGACTATAAAGCCGGCTTTGGATTAATGCACCTTGAAAACAGCCTTCGCATCCTAGAGCAAAACCGCTATTTCTCCGGCAGCTTAGCGCCAAGCGCCACCAACGATTACACCATTACGGTGCCTTCGGGCGCCGCAGCACTAAAGGTGATGCTGTATTGGAACGATGCGCCCGCCAATCCGCTGGCTACCCAAACCCTTGTAAACGACTTAGACCTCACGGTAATTGACCCGTCCAGCACCACCATTTATCCCAAAGTGCTAAGTACCACCCCCGCCAATGTAGCCAATGCTGCCACCGAGGGTATTGATCGTATCAACAATGTTGAGCAGGTGGTAATTTTGAACCCCACGCCGGGAACTTACACCATTCGGGCATCGGCATTTTTGGTGGCTGTAAACCCCACACAGGCTTATACCATCACCTACGACTTTTTGCCCACCACCATGGCCATTAGCGTGCCCTTTGCTGGCGATAGCTGGCCGGCCGGTCAGCCCATACCCATCGGTTGGGACGATGAAGGCACCGCCCCTGGCACTTATACCCTTGATTACTCGGTTGACAACGGCGCAACTTGGGTGCTGGCCGAAACAGGTATTCCTGCTACCCAACGGTTTAGAAACCTTACGTTTCCAACAGCCACCGCCACCAACCAAGCACGGGTGCGCCTTAGCAAGGCCGGTGCCCCCAGCGCGGTTAGCGGCATGTTTACCGTAATTGGCACACCCATTAATTCCTTGGCAGCCATTGCCCAGCAGTGCCGCGGTTACACAAGGCTCAATTGGACCGCTGTAGCCGGTGCCGACGACTATGAGTTGGTTATGAAGAAAGGCCCGCTCATGGTAGGCCACGCCATTGTGTCCAGCGCCACGCTGAGTTACAATTTTTCGGGCCTCAACCCCGATTCTAACTACTACGTGTCGGTAAGGGCCCGCAAAGGTGGGGTGGCCGGGCGCTACAGCTACGCCCCCTTGCGAAGGCCTAATACGGGCGGCTGTGGCAGCGGTATTAGCGATGGCGATTTGCGGCTCGATAGCATTGTTTCACCGCTATCGGGTAGGTTGTTCACAGCTTCGGCACTTTCGGCAACGCAAGATTTGGTGGTGCGCATTCGAAATTTAGACGACGTTGCCATCAACAGCTTCGACCTACAGTACCGGGTAAATGGATCGCCCATTACCACCATTTCTATAGCCATCCCTATTGCAGCAGGCGGCACATACACCCATACTATTCCGGGTTTAAATCTATCGTCGGTGGGTGCTTACAATATTGAAGCCATTGTAAAAAATACGGCTACCGCCGATGCAGTTGCCTCTAATGACACCTTTAGAACCACCGTGCTGCAGTTGCCCAATGCACCCCTTACGCTCACAACCACACCGCTTGTAGAAAATTTTGACGCTTCGGCTGTTACCACGCTGTCGCGCAATACCATCGGCATCGATAATCTTACCGCTTGGGACTATTTTAACTTTGACCGATTTGGCAGAGCCCGCACATTTGTAAATACCGGCGTTGCATTAAGTGGAAACAGGGCCATTACGCTGGACGTAAGCAAAGCGCCACCCAACCTTACCACGCCTGGAAACCTGCTGGTAGGAACGTTTAACCTATCGCCACACACCGTGGCTAATGATGTAAGGTTCGATTTCTCATTTGTGCGCCACGGCAGCTTGCAGGGGGTTCATGCACTTAACAAAGTGTGGGTGCGTGGCACCGATGCCAACCCTTGGATTGAAGTGTATGATTTGGGCGTAAACCACGGGGTGCCAGGCCAATGGAAGGCAAGCCCGAGTTTAGAGGTCAGCGATGCTTTGCAGGCTGCGGGCCAAAACTTTAGCACCAGCACACAGCTGCGCTTTGGCCAACGGGCGCAGTACAGCATGGCCGATATGGAACATTTGGCAGGGTATAGTTTTGATGATGTACGCCTCTACTTGGCCAGCAACGATGCACAACTGTTGGCCATTGATACGCCCGGCATTTATAGCTGTGGCCTAAATGCCACCGTGCCCATTAGAATAACGGTGCGAAACAGCATGAATACTGCCATTACCAACGTACCAGTTTCGTACACCATCAACGGTGGACCGCCTGTTAATGAAGTTATAAGTAATATAGCCGCCAACACAAGCGTGGTGTATCAGTTTGCCGCTACTGCCAATTTGCTGGCGGTTGGCGAATATGCCATTAGTGCATCGGTTAGTATGCCGGGCGATAATGTTACCAACAACAACACACAGCTAGCACATGTACGCCACCAAGCGGTGGTAAGCAGCTATCCGTATTTAGAGAATTTTGAAACGGGTAATGGTGGCTTCTTTGTGAGTGGCCAAAATGCCAGTTGGCAGTATGGCACACCGGCATCATTGCTTATAAACTCGGCAGCCAGTGGTACCAAGGCTTGGAAAACCACCCTTGTAGGCACCTACAAAGCCATGGAAAACAGCTACTTAAACAGCCCCTGTTTTAGTACAGTAGGCCTAACCAACCCCACGCTGAGCTTTAGTATGGCTTATGATATTGAGGATTGTTCCCCATTTGGTGTGGTATGCGATGCGGCCTGGATAGAGTACAGCACCAACGGCACCACTTGGACCAAACTGGGGGCTTTTGGACAAGGCACCAATTGGTACGATAATAGTGCCAACAACATTTGGCTAAAGCGCAAGCAAACGCATTGGCATGTGGCCACTATTCCATTACCTACCAACGCAAGCAATCTGCGCTTGCGCTTTGCCATGCGCGCCGATGAATTTACTAATTATGAAGGTGTAGCCATTGATGACATTCATATTTACGACAAGGCTTTCCCCATTTATACCAGCGTTAGCAATAGCAATGCGGTGGTGCAAAGCCTCAGCGGCAGCCTGCCCATTAGCATAGCCGATGCTTCCAATTTGCTGGTGCAAGTAAATCCCAATGGCATTGCACTAGGCAATACAGAAGCCAAAGCTTGGATGGATGCCGGCCCCATAAGGGTTTTTAACAACCAATACTATGGCAGCCGTACCCTAACAGTAAAGCCTACCACCGATGGTGTAGGCCCCAAAACTGTGCGGTATTTCTTTACAGATCAGGAAGCCAACGCACTGCGCAATGCCACGGGCTGCGTTACCTGCACGCCACCAAAAGACTTTTCCGAAATGGCCATTACCCAATACACCAATACCAACAAAGCACTTGAGGACGGCGATTTTGGCAACAATGTGGGTGGTGTTTATACTTACCACGACGACTTAAACGTGGTGTTTGTACCCTACGACAATGGGTACTACGCGGAGATTGAAGTGGACTCTTTTTCGGAATTTTGGTTAAACGAAGGCAACGTAACAGTGATTTTGCCCATCGATTTTGCTTACTTTAAGGCGGTAAAACTTAACGAGAACACTGCCCGGCTGGAGTGGCAAAGTAAAAATAATGCCGAGCAGCACCTTTACAACATAGAGGTAGCTTACGGCGATGCCGCGGCGGCCAATGGCGATTTTGAAAAAATAGGCACGGTAATGGCGGCATCGAGTTCTAATGGCGTATTTCAGTTTTTGCACCCTACAGCCGGGGCCAGTGGTACCCTATACTACCGCATTGCGCAGGTATCAAAAAATGGCAGCCTTTACTACTCGGCACTGCGTCCATTGCAGTTTGGTGCACCTCAGTTTAGCGTAAAGCTGTATCCACAGCCTGCCAGCGACAGGTTAACGCTGCTGCTAGCAGGCACGCAGGCGGCGCCCACGCAGGTTGTGATGTACAGCTTGCAGGGCCAGGTGTTGCTTTCCCAAACTCTAGGGGTAGCATCTGGCAATGGCACCCAGGCCGCGCAATTGTCGTTGCGTGGGGTGGCGGCTGGTGTTTACCTGCTAAAAATTACCAACGGAACCAATACCCACCAAGCCAAGGTAGTGGTGCAATAGTTTTTTGCAAGGCCAATTTGGTTTAGTAAAAAGTAGTTTTCTTTGTAGAAACAAAGTTTTGGTATCCTTATGAAATTTTATTTGGGAACTTGTCTATTGGTTGGTGTATTGGCTTCGTTTGCTACCTTTTCGAAAGCGCAAAGCGCCGATGATGAGGGTTTGGCAGAGGCCGGCCAAATTAAGCGAATAAGTAAAAAAGCCGCTTATGGGGCTTACCACATCAACAAAAAAATCAGCTTTGGTACGGGTAAGGGCATCGACAATCAACCCATTGTTACCGCAAAAGAAGAAGGGCTAGTGGAAATGGTGTCGGTAGAAGAAAAGACATTTATGGGCTATTTGATGCCGTACAACACTTTTGTAAAGCTGGATGATTACGACTTTAGAGTGGGTCGTGGCTCGGGTTTTCGAACACAGCGCTATCCCCCGCGAAAAGTATCGCTAACCGACGAATCGATTTATCTGGACGATAACTATGGCCTGTTTTATGGCATGGAGACTACCCAACAAGGCCAGCGTTGCCAGTTTGAGTACCGCTATACCTACACCGACGCCAAATACCTTACGCGTTTGTTTTTTCACAGCGGCATTCCTGTAAAAACCTATTCGGTTGCGTTTAAGGTACCCGCCTGGCTTAACTTGGAGATTCAAGAGAAGAATTTTGCCAACTATAACATCAAAAAAAGCAGCAAAAAAGAGGGTGATTTTACCACTTACACTTATACGGCCGATAAGCTTCCCGAGATAAAGCAAGAGGGTGGTGCATTGGCAAGGCCATATTATTTACCACACCTCATTATTACCGTACGCAGTTTTACCATCGATCAAAAAAAATACAACGGCTTTAGCAATTTAGCTGATTTGTACGATTGGTATAATTTGCTGTATAAGAAAGCCAAAAACGAGCCCGATGTATTAAAAGATCAGGTAGATAAGCTGGTGGCTGGTAAAGCAACCGACGAAGACAAAGCCAAATCTATTTATTATTGGGTGCAAGACAACATTAAGTACGTGGCATTTGAAGAGGGCTATGCCGGATTTGTACCCCAAACCGTGCAGGAGGTGTATAAAAATAAGTACGGCGATTGTAAGGGCATGGCCAACTTGGTAACTGAAATGATGAAATTAGCCGGATTGAATGCACACTTCGCCTGGATTGGAACCCGCGATATTCCGTATAATCATGATGAGGTACAAAGCATGTGTGTGGATAATCACGCCATATCAGTTTTGTATCTTAAAGACAAACCATATTTTATAGATGGCACGGAAAAGTACGCGGCTTTAGGCACCAATGCATATCGCATACAGGGTAAAACCGTACTAGTGGAAAATGGAGACACCCACAAACTGGAACGGGTGCCTAACACAAAGCCCGAAGATAACTTGCTGCTTACCAATGCAAAATTGAAACTGAAGGACGATGTAATGGTCGGGAAGGTGGTAATTACCTTTAGCGGCGAAGCAAAAAACTATTTTCATAACGTGTACAACGGT
>RDXD01000281.1 GCA_004292575.1 Bacteroidota bacterium | reverse complement strand
TCATAACCTTTACGCTTTAGTATGCTGCAAGCATTAATTATCACAACATGTCTATAATCCGGCAGAAGACTCCTGGTAACAATGCCTCTTATTTTTTTTGCGTATCGGCTGTCATTATCGTCAAAGGCAAAAAAGCTCAGATCAATCCCCTTCGGCATCACCATTACTTTCGACATATCGGTGATTTTTTTGGCGATGTTGGTGGCCATTGCCGGCCCCCACGCATGTATCAGTGTTGCTTTCTTAAACGCATACTTTTGCAAAAACTCCTTTAGGGGCAGCAACGGTGAGTCTAAGGGATAAATATCTGTGATGCCTTGCTGTGCAATGGCAACCGGCCGAACCCCAGAGGCGGCAGCAAGAAAACCATAGCTCGTTGTACGCTCGGCAATAATCATGTCGGGTTTTTCCTTTGCTATCAAAATTCGTATAGCAATAGGCGCCCACAAAAACTCGAAATGGCGCAGAAACCGCTTAAATGAAGTTCCAAACTGGTTTAGCTCCCAGGTTACAAATTCAAAGTTTCCATGCTCAACCAAGCCATTCATCCATGTTTGCGCGTCGGCACGAAAGGTTTCTCCAAGAAACAAAATCTTTCTAGGTTTAATCCCCTTGGAATGCTCGGTTTGAGCGTAAAACCGTTGATTTAGTTGTCTAATGGCTTCAGTTTGTAAAGTTTCCATTCGTAAAATGTTTTAACGAGTTCCTCTTGGTTTGATGAGTCCTCTTGGGTAAGTACATATTCTGCCCCTAGCCGTTTGTAAAAATCGAAGCGCGGCTGGCCTTTTTGCAGTTTTTCGAAAACAATATTATTTTTTGCCCAGCTAATAAATGCACTCTTATTTTCTTCAATAAGCATCGATGCGCCTTTATAATCGAATACAACGCTGCGCTTTGCACCACCCCTTATCTGTGAACTGCCGGCAAATGTGGCGTCGGGGGGTGTATTTGTGGATATCCATGCCAGCGCCGAATCCAAATGTTGGTAGGTTTGCGGTAAATAGCGTGCCTTGGTAAGCGCATCCGGTATTTGTCCCCTAAAAAAATCGAATCCAAACATTGGGAACTTTTTGGGGTAGCTTTTACCCAAAAAGCTACTCCCTATAAAACCAAAGCACAAGAGCATGCCAATCGGAAAAATCCCAGCCCTCCAACGTTTACTAGCAAGCTGTGCCATAGCCACGGCTAACATTAGATAAAGGCCAAAAACAATATACTTGCTGGTACGCACCAATTGAAATGCCACATTGAGATTAGCAATTTTAAGCTGCCGCAGTGCAACTTCGGCATAATAAAAAAACAAAGGAGCCACTAGCATGGCAATAAAAAAGAGGCCAGACAACTGCAAAATTCGTTGCTGTGGTTTGGGTACACGATTGTAAAGCCAAGCGCTTACGATTAATGGCCCAAAAATTAATATCAACCACTGTGCACTAAAATATCCTTTGTACAGTGCAAATGGGTTTAAAAAGACGCCACTAATACGCTCGGGTACCAAGCTGGTAAAAAGTGCTGGATCTACTGCCTGTTGGTGCAAACTCGTCTGTACAAACACCCATACAAAATGGCCGATGCCCAAAGCAAAACATAGCCCTGCGGCTACCGTTAGCCAAAAGGCAGGTAGAAGTTTACTTTTGTCCGCTAGCACTAAAAACAAAAACATAGATACCAGCATGGCAAACATCACCCCTACACCACTAATGGGATGATAGTTGGATACAAGACCTAAAACAAGGCTGCCCCAGAGCCAAAGCATTTTTTTGCCTCCCTGCGTAGCTTTTACAAACAATAAAAGAGGTAAGGCCACCAATGCACCAAATACACTGCGGGGCAAAAAGAAAAGAATATCCCCCATGCCCCAAATTTCGTTTCCTGGCGGCCACAGAACCCCACGGGCCACTAGTGTAAGCAAAATGCTAAACCAAACATTTTTGCAAAT
>RDXD01000497.1 GCA_004292575.1 Bacteroidota bacterium | reverse complement strand
TTGCGCCTGCACAAAACATCGATAGCTTCACCTTTCAGGTCAATTCGTCCGGATTAACAACTGGCTTGCATAAGCTTTTCATACGTAGCAGGGATGCTAACGGTCAATGGAGTCTTTCATCCAATTCTACGGTGTACAAAGCGCCTAAAGATAGTAGTAGTCCCGACCATATTAATACTATTGAATATTTTTTTGATACCGACCCCGGGTTTGGGAAGGGTACAGCGGTGAGTTTTGCACCAGGTGCAGATATTATAAACCTAAATTTTACGCCACATATCGCTTCATTAACCAGAGGCATACATTGGCTGCATATTCGCAGCAAAACCGTCACGGGTAAGTGGAGCATTACTGCTAAACAATTGGTATATAAAGCACCACAGGCCGATTCACCACTGCCTGCAATTACACAAATGGAATATTTTATAAACAATGATCCGGGTATTGGCAAAGGCGTTCCATTAGTTTTCAACAGTGCTGATTCACTGGTCAACTTTGCCTTTCCAGCCAATATAGCTGGGCTCTCAACTGGTAGGCAAACCTTTTATATACGCAGTAAGGATAATGCTGGTAAATGGAGCCTTACGGCAGTAGACACTTTTAACGTTACGCAAACACCACCCACTCAAGCGATATTGGTAAATAGTGTAATCATTCCACAGAATGGAGGACCAGCGGCCAATCGCGGCGCAAGCTCAAATAAAGCGGCTTCGATTTTAAGCGAAACCATGCACTTAACTGTTTGTGCGGGCCAAACACTGAAGTTAGCCTTTGATCCTAGGGGTATTTTTCAGGGAGAAAATTCATTTAGGGTAGAATTGAGTAATCAAAATGGTAGTTTCATTGCGCCACTTGTTATCGGTACAACTAGCGGCAGGAGTGCCCAACAAATTTCTTGCAATTTGCCCCGTCATCTCACTCCTGGTAATAATTTTAAAATACGGGTATCAAGTAACAACCCCGCAATTACAGGGGAACCAAATTTACAGGCCATAAAGATTAATGATATTGATTTAGGTGCCGATACTACGGTTAGGATTAGCTGTCCGGGTAATACGGTAAACCTGGCGCCGCTATACAACATTACAGGGTTGACGAGCAGTTGGAATACGTCAAATATTGCCAATGCTCCGGTAGGAGAGTACAGACTTATTGTGAACAATAGTACTAATTGCCCCGATACCGCTTTTGCCAGCGTAGTATTAGAAACAGCCACCTGGCTGGGTACCGTAAGCAACAACTGGCATACCGCCGGCAACTGGAGCACCGGCAAAGTACCATCTGAAAAGACGCATGTGCTGGTGCCAGCAGGTACTACCAACCCTTGTGTTATAAGCGCAGCAAATGCCATGGCCGCCAGTTTGCAAGCCAAGCCCGGCGCCAACGTGCAGGCCACCAACGGCCAACAGCTGCTGCTGCAAGGGCAATGTGCCACACTGCCCAATTAAAACCACCCACACCCGGCCGGCATGTACTTGCTAGCAAACATGCCGGCCTTGTTTTAAACCAACCTCTTGCTCTTTTAATCACCAACAAACCCCCACCCATGCAAGTACTACACATACCAGCCCAGCCCACAGCCCACCATCTGCCGCTGCACCAAATTATACGCGTACAGAGCCTTAGCAACTATAGCAAGGTTTATAGCACCCAAGGGCGGCCTTTTGTGGTAAGCAAAGTGCTGCATTGGTTTGAAGAACAACTGCCGCCCGCCATGTTTGCCCGCGTACACCGCAGCCACTTGGTAAACCGGCAGTTTATACCCCAGCAGGATATTGACACCAGCCTGCTGCTGTGCAATGGCGATGTAATACCCGTAAGCCGCAGAAAAAAAGGGGCGGTGGGTTAAACAACAGAGTTTATTATTCTTTCAACTTAAAAACAAACAAATGGCGTACAAACAAGTGTTTCCTAATGAGGTAGAAATTGCTGCTGCAAAAAAAATTGTCGCTGACAAACTTGCAACGTCTAATCTCACTCCAAATGACATACAAATCTTAAGCATCATGCAAAGTGACGATGC
The DNA here is from genome assembly GCA_004292575.1 of Bacteroidota bacterium. GTDB lineage: Bacteria > Bacteroidota > Bacteroidia > Chitinophagales > Chitinophagaceae > Phnomibacter. The sequence goes on along the minus strand of RDXD01000497.1, from coordinate 10,242 downwards.
AAGCCCAGAGAACCAACACGACATCAAAGTTACCTTTAGTGTCACAACCAGTACGGTCAAAGGCATGACCAAAAAAGACCCGTGGTGGCTATCAATCGAGTAAGGGCAAGCGGTCGAACTAGACAGGCAATCCCAAAAACAGGGCATGCAAAAACTCGTCCCACCCATACTTTTTGGCAAATGCCGATCGGTATGGGTTTTGCTGTGCGCCATTGTAATAATACCTAATATAGGCGCAATTGAATTGCGTCCTACTTCGAGGAAAAAAAAGCGACAAGCCGCTGCATGCGTAAGCTGTATCGGCAGCTCTTGCACCAATGAAGTAATCATCGGCAATTCGGCGCATCCAAGTGTGAGTTGCCGAAAAGCTGGTGTAGGCCGCGTAAATGGCTGGGGTTCTAAACAGGTACGCCGCACGCTCAAAAAACCGTCTGGCATCCAGCAAATGCAGACTTATGTCGGCACTAGCAATCAATCCGGGCAAATTGGTGAGTGCGTCCATGTGCGAAACCAAGGCTTTGGCCGCCCCAGGATGCTGCCGAATCTGTTGTGTTAAAGCCTGGCACAATTGGTCTAATTCATTCCAATAATCAGTATTGGAATGGCTCATGTCAAGCGCAAAAACTGCTATGCGCTCGCTAATCAGGCCCTTGTCAACCCCTTCATGATACCAGTGCTCGGTTGACATTTTCACCTGTGCTACTAGCCGCTGCGCCACTTCCGCGGCGGTTGCTTGCCCAGTGCCACGTGCTTTCATCACCTGTGCATAGTCAAAAATATTGAACGGAATGGCAGTTTCCGCCGCCACCAATATTTCTACAGCATCCCGCAAGCCATACAAGGTGTCGGCCGAACACATAAAACAATTGGCCAACACCAACACGTTTACTTTCTTTTCTAACTGTCGCAACGCGTCGCCCAACTCGTCCATGGTAAGTGCCAACGGTTTTTGCGGAGCTAGGTCAAAAAAAATAGGGCCTTCGTCAGTTGTTGAAGCCATTGGCGCATCGGCTGCATTAAAAAGCCGCACCGTAGCCGCAACGCCCAAAGGTGGGGGTGGCGAAACGGGTGAGGCTTTAGGCACAAATAACTGCCAATTGTTGTTTATAGGGTTGTTTAACGCTGCCTCAACTTGCGAAGACAGGCTCTCGCCCAACATTCCAGATGGTGGGGCGGGAGGGTGCATCTTAAAAATCGAAAACGAATTGCCATGGTCCCAGGCTACCACCATATTGCTCTGGTAGGTGATATCTCTCAACGCCCGCTTTAACAGCCCCGTCAACCCCGGCGAATCAATTGCTTCTGTAGCGGGGGCAGTCTGCAGCACCTCAAATCTTTCCTCCACATCTTGAAACACTACCCACAATTTGTTGTACCAAAATGCGTCATCGGCAAGCTTGGTACTGTAGCGCAACACATACAAAGTTGGCGTACCTTGCAGTGCAGCAGCATGGTGTGCCTTAAACAGTTGGCGGCCACTGGCATCGCAAAGTAAAATAATATTCACACAAAGGCTACTTTGCGCGGCCTCGGACACCAAGCCGGCTATTAGGCGTTGGATATAAGTAAATACCTGATTGCTAAGATCCTCCTTTGTGTCATATTTAAGCAGCAAAGTAATTGCCCATTTGTAATCGTAATCCATAGCATGATGTTTGAATCGCTGATAAAAAAGGTTTGGTGCGGCGTTGTTTTGTTGTTTTTTTGTTTCCAATGTGTGGCACAACCGCTGCCAATGCGGGTCACTCTAAAGCGTTACAATCTGTCGCATGGCTTTAGCAATATGGCCGTCAATCAAATTGTGCAGGACGCTTTCGGATTTATTTGGATTGCTACTCAAGATGGACTAAATAGATTTGATGGCAATAAAGTTACTGTTTACGCCACCACCTCCCAAGAATCACGTAAAATATTGGGAAACGATGTAAAGGCGCTTGAACTGGACTTCAGTACGGGCTTGCTTTGGGTGGGCAATTCAGGAGGTCTCAATGCCATCAACACTCAAACCGGTGTGGTAGAACAAAGCATTTCGGCCGGCGACACCATATCCGGAATTGTGATGCCGGCATGTAAAAACCTTGTGTTGCACCACCACCACCTGTGGCTGGGTAGTTTTGAGGGCTTGTTCGTTTTGAACCTCGTCACCAAGAATTTGACATGCTTTGACAATGCCAAAAAAGGCAACCCGGCGCTAAATTCACTGGTGGACTGCATGGCCAAAGGCGCGGACAACCACCTATGGGTAGCTAAACCGAACACCGGTGTGGAACGCTACAATCTGAGCAGCCAAACGAAGACCAATACGATTTCGCTATCCACATTCGGGCTTTCTTCCGAATTTGGTTACAACAAATTTTGCGCAATAAGCAACCATACGAAAGGGCAGCTCTTTATTACCACCTCCAAAAACATTTTCTCGCTGGCGCTTAATCACAACGGTTACACTATTGCAACAGTGCCAGTCCAGAATATAGACTTTACCAAAGAGGCCATCAAAGGGGGTAGCTTTGGTTCCGATTCGGCATTTTGGTTTTACAGCACCAAACATTTGTACCGCTACAACACAAAAACGCGCTTTGCGCAGCGCGTTACATCATCGGCCTTTACGTGGCCAACTGTGCCTACCGAGAACATCAGAACCATATTTTTTGCAAACCATAAACACTTGTGGATTGGAGAAAAAAATGGCCTTGCAGTTAGCGCCCTTTCAAATCAGTTTGTTAGCAATTACCACATTAGCAGCAATAAACTGCATATACTCAGCCGCATTTATCAAATCTTGCCTCATGCCAGCGGGTACTATGTTTGCGCCGATGATGGTCTTTACTTAATTGACAAGGCTACCCAAAACATAATTATGGTTGACTCTGGTAGAACATATAACTACGCTGGTATTTTACCTAATGGCACTTTGTTTGTGAGCAACAAAATGGGAACCAAAGCCATAAAAAACCAAACGTTGGTGGCCATTTCAAGCCAATATAAAGAACTGGCTTTACTAAAAAATGTGGAGTTAAGTTACGCGGTAAACCTACCCGATTCGCAAGTGGCATTTTCCACGCAAACACTCGGTAACATATTCATTTGGAATTGTGTACAGCATACAATAAAACCACTGTTTGACGCACAAAACACATTGCCACCAACCATAAAAAAGGTTTGGGCGGATTCAGCAGGTATGTTGTGGATACTATGTACAAATAGCTTTCATAAATATCACCCAACAGCTAAAAAACTAACCAACTACTTTATTCGCTATAAGAACAAGTCAAATCATCGCGATATTTTTATGGATTTCGTGGAATGGAATGGCGCATACTGGCAGGTATCGTATGGTAGCGGCATTTATAAAGTGAACAAATCGATGCAACTTGAAGCGATTATTGACGATAAACAAGGGCTAAAAAATGTGGGGCTATACAAAACGCTGCCCGTTTCAAAGGAACAGCTTGCTTTCACAACCAATAACGGGCTCTTCGTATTGCGCCAGGGTACAAGTTTACTCGAACAATTTACAACCGAAGATGGCTTACAGACTAACCAATACGAGGAAGGTGCAGGTTATGCTTTCGACGGCACCATTCTTGCCGGTGGACTAAATGGATTTTCGGCCATTGATACCGCTTTCTTTTCGCAAACCACCAGCCAATACCCTTTATGGCTATCGCATTCAGCAGTGCAGTACCCCACTACCACTGTGGCCAATCAATTGCTGGGCAACTACCAGCTTCGTGTGGCCAGCAACTATGAACAAATAAAAATCGATTTGTCGTATCCCAGTTTTCTCAATCAAAGTAAAACTGATTATGAGTATCAAATTGTAGGCTACCATACCAATTGGGTAGCGCTACCAAAAAACACACCCATAACCATTGTTGGATTAGCCGCCGGCAAATACAGCATTGTGGCACGTAGCCGGCAAAATAGCCAGCATTGGTCTTTTTCCAATACCATCGAACTCATCATCCTCCCCTACTGGTACCAAACCATTTGGTTTAAAACCTTGCTGGCATTAACTTTTATGGGTGTGCTGTACGCGTTTTACCGCTATCGGCTTTACCAATTAAAAGCCGAGGAGCGTCTGCGTACAAAAATAGCGGCCGATTTGCACGACGATATTGGCAGCACCCTTACCAGCGTAAAGCTTTTTACCGAGTTGGGCATTAGCACCAATTCCACAGCACAATTACCACAAATAAAGCAAGGCATACAAGAAGCCAGCGTTGGCCTGCGCGACATTATTTGGGTAATGGACAGCCGCAACAACAATGCGGCACAACTCATAAATCGCTTGCAAAAATTTGCCGCACCCCTATGCCAGGCTGCTGGCATTGCGCTGCAGTGGCAAGTGGAAGCCCCAGCCCTCGAAAAACTAGAACTACCGCTGGCACTGCGCCGCGATCTGTATCTTATTCTAAAAGAGTTTATCAACAACAGCATTAAGTATGCCAATGCCACCGCCATTACACTGGTGGCCCATCAACAGCGGCAACGGTTATTTGTATCCATAGCCGACAATGGCCAGGGCTTTGATTACGCAGCCGCCAAAACCATGGGCAATGGCATTAACAACATGCTTATGCGTGCCAAAAACAGTGGCTACAAAGCCCAGTTTAGCACCGCGCCCGGCCAAGGCACCACCCTTATACTACAGCCATAGCCTGGCGCCACCCGGGCAGCCATGCTTTAGCCAGCTTAAAGGGCCGGTTTACACCCGCACCAAAGCAGGGCATTTTCAACCATGGTTACAAGCCCAGCGGCTGCCAAAAGCCGCCTTTCTTTTTTAGGGCCATGGCCACTCCCCTAGCACCTGGGCGCCTCCACCGCAAAGCCAGTTGGCAGTTGGCGCTATCAACAGTTGGTAGCAATTTTTTCGAACATCTTCAGTTTTTACAGAAGTTCTGTAAATTTGCATCGGTCGCAAGACCAAAGTTCTTTGACAAATGGGGAAATAGAGTGTACTAGACAGACACAAACTAAAAAAATAACAGCAAATGTTATAAATTCAAAACGGGGTGAAATATGGCTGGTGAACTTGCCAAAAAATATTGGCTTTCCTCTCCATGGACCACATAGATGTATAGTAAATAAGAAATTTGGAAGTACGGTGCAAATAGTTCCAATAAGTGAAAATAGAAACAATACCCTTTATGCGAAGATACCGATTGACAGAAGTAAATGTAATCTTAGAAAAGATTCCAAAATTAAAGTCTGTCAATACACCTCAGCAACTATAGAAAATTTTAAATACATAAAGGCAAAGCAGATAAAGCAACACTAAAGCAAATAAGAGATTTTATTCTAGAAGATATCGTCAATTTCATACACAAACAGCTTAACAAAATTATATCTACACATATAGGTTAAGCATAGAATATCTTTTATAAAATAAGCAATAATTTCTTTTAATCATCTTGTCTTACAATTTTTCCCTCTTGTCAAAGTTTATTTTTAATATTTAAATTTTTGCAACATGCAACAAGACAAGTTAATTAGAATCGGTGTATTCTATGACGGAAATTATTTTTTGAAAGTAAGTAATTACTATGCTTACGGACATCCAAGAAAAAAGCGAATTAGCATTTCAGGGCTACATGACTTCATAAAACATGAAGTTTCCGAAGAAGAATCTAACGATGTAAAACTTTGCCAAATTGTGGACTCCCACTATTTTAGAGGGAGATTAAATGCTTCTGAAGCAAGCGAACGTGGCGATACTCTTTACTACGACAGAGTTTTTGATGACATATTAATGTCAGAAGGTGTCACCACCCATTACTTACCTCTAAAGACTGGGTTTGATGGCCAAAAACAAGAAAAAGGTATTGATGTATGGTTGGCGCTTGAAGCATTTGAACTTGCATTTTACAAGCGATTCAATGTACTTGTTTTAATAGCATCAGACGGCGACTATGTTCCTTTAGTTAGGAAGCTTAACACATTGGGTACAAGAGTTATGGTTTTGAGTTGGGACTTTGAGTATTCTACCGATGCAGGACAAAAAAATACTACTAGGACATCTCAAGATTTGTTAGAAGAGGTTACTTATCCAATTGCAATGCACGAAATCATTGACAACCGTGTGAGGAAAAATGAGCCCTTGATAAATAATCTTTTTGTGCAGACAGACCAAAGGCGGCCAATTGCTGAACCAAAAACTGCAACAAAAAATGCTAATGTCAGTGAGATTTTAAGTATAAAGAACGGATTTGGGTTTATTAAATACCCACCAAACAATTTGTTCTTTCACTACTCCAGTGTCCTCGACACAGACTTTAATGACCTGAAAGAGGGCGATAAAGTTGAATTTAGGTTAGCAAAAAAGGAGGACGGGCAAGAGTTAGCGACTGATGTAAGAGTGGTAAAGTAACTAAAACTGCCACCAATATGGGGTTCGTCAAAATGGGAGCTGATGAATTACACTCATCAGTTTCCGTTTTTCAACCTGGCTTCATATCCAGCTTAATGTTATTAAATTAGCTACATGCAAATCATCAGCTTTTATTTACACATTTAGCTTCGGTTAGCCGGGGCTAACTGCATTCTATTTCTCACACTTTGGCCAGCGCTTTACTTTGCCAGCATGGCATGGGCGGCTCCCACCACGGCGCCAGTCAAGTCCGTTTGAGCACGGCCCGCCATCCCCTTTACATTGGGCTATGCCCTACCCCGCTTTGCCAAGCCAGTGGCTGCCATCACCTTATTCAAAATTGCCTTTTGCACATTCACCTTGCCATTAGGTTTCACAGCCAGCTGCCAGCCATTTAGCCCACAGGCATAGGCCCTTGTGCCCCACCCACCCCTACCCACCACCGCCCCCCACAAGCAACCCAAAACCAGCCCACTCCAAAAAATGCAAAAAAGGCAGCAACGCGCCGTTTGCCTCATCAAAACGGGCCGTGCTGCCTCTCTATTCAGCGGTTATTCCAAGCTACTCTTTAATGGCCTTTAAGGTAATGCGCTCGTTAGCATTGGCCACATTCACCACCGAAATTAGCAGCACACCTTTTGCATAGCCCTGCGTTGATAGGCTAAGGTTTGTATTGCCCTGGGCCAGCGCCACTACCCGTGTTTCCATAATTTGGCCACCGGCATTTATTACAGACACGGCCACCGTTTTTGGTGCTGCTGCCTTTACAATTAGGGAGAGCTGCCCCCTGGCAATGCTGCCACCAAGCCCAGCCCACAGTGGTGGCAAAGCCGCTGTGTTTTGAATGGCTTCTACTTTCGAAACACTTGCCTTCCCATCCGTATTAAGCTGGCGCAGCCGGTAGAAGCTGGTGCCGGGCAGTGGCTTGGGGTCTTCAAACTGGTAGCCAATTGCCGCAGCACTGTTGCCGCCCGGGGCTTTTGTGCCCACAAAACCAATGCTTGAAAAATCGGTGCCGTTCATACTTCTTTCTACCGCAAACCCCCGGTTTAAATCCTCCGTGTTGGTATTCCACTCCAGCAAAACCAATTTGCCACGCAGCGCGGCCGAAAAACGGGTCAGCACCACAGGCAGCAAATCGTTGGTAGATTGGGTGGCCGCAATGCCATTGTTAGTTGATAGAAAAAACACCGTGTACGATCCGTTGGTATTGTTTTTGAAAGCCACATCGCCCGTGCCATTGCCGTTGGTTTGGTACTCTACCGCTGTGCTACTCGAGTCCTGTCCAAAATCAACCAACGCGGCCTCGTTGTCCACATTTATCATTTTCATTTTAGTGCCCGCAAAACTGTTGTTGCCGCCCGAAAAAGTCAAAAACTTACGTCCAATGGCATTGGTTAGCAGCCGCATACCACCAAACCCAAACGATACCAAGCCCGACCCTGTACCATCGGTAGATGTAAAGTGTTTTATCCAAAGGTCGCTGGTTACACTGTTCGTTACGGGGTCTATGGCGCGGTTGGCCCACTGCACATTGTTGCTGGCAACGCTTATCTTACTCTCGGTAGTAAAATTGGTGCCGTTGGCCGTGGTAAGCACGTAAATGTTAATGGCATTGCTGGTGGTGCCCGATCCACTGGCATACAATATGGTATTGCTGCCCCTGCCCGACAGTGCAAAGGCATCCCCGGTACGCTCCGTTACCGCAAAGCTGGCACACTCCACAGGTGCTGCGGCTTGGCTGGCCCAGCGGTAAATTTTGCAGGTACCCGCACCCGTGGCCAACGAAATACCGTAAATAACACCATCCGCATCCACGCGAATTTTATTAAATTTAAAGGCCTCAGCACCCAACCCAGTAAGGTTCATGGTGCCTTCCGCGGTACCGGTAGATGGGTTAATGATGTTGATGCTGTTGTTGCGGCAAGCCACCAGCAGCTTATCCGTAGCTGGGTTATAATCAAGGCTGGTGGTGTTGTTAACCTGGCTCGAGCCCACAGCACCCGTAAACCAAGTGTAGTCGGTGCCATTAGCCAACTTCCGCCATAGTCGGGTAAAGGTTTGCGCCTCAGCCACCGAGGCTAGCAGCAAAAAACCAAAGGTCAAAGCGGTCAAAACAGTGTAAAGTTTTCTCATTCTGGTGTTAGTTTTAGAGCATGAAAATAAAAGTTTTCATTAAACCGCCCCTACATTATTAAATTATTTTTTTAAGCTGGAGAGAAGGAGCCTAAACCGGGCCGCCCAAAAGCGTATAAAAATGCCCTAAGCACGTTCAATTGCTTAAGCCGGGCCACGCCACCATTCCGCCACCCAAACCACCCGTAGCCAACCAAAACCCCGGCCTCATCCACAGCAGCCGCGCCGCCATGGTTTCATCAAGCCTATTGGCGCATCCAATCAAGCCATCCGGCAAACTATAAAGTTATAAAAGCAACGCAAAAAATTATGGGCTATCAACCGCAGTGCAGCATGGGGCCTCAGTAGCTCGCCCTACGGCTCCGCTACGCTGCGGTGCCCAACGCTGTTGGGCACTACCCTTCGGTCTTCGCCAGCCCCTGTGCCTATGTACTACTATGGGGCCGTGGGCGGGCGTGCAGCCGTTGCCGTGGGTACCGGCGGCCTCAGCAGGCCAAATTATCCCCCATTGGCACCATTCAAAGCCAAGCATACTCCCGGGTATGCAGGCTCTAATGCCCCACAAATCTCAATTACCTTAAACCCCGCACCAACCGGTGCATCCAAATATTTCGCCCACTCACGCTTGCATCCCTCATGACATTTTTTTGTAGGTAATCGCCCCCAGCCAGGCAAAATGCCTGCTGCTCGCCGCCGCGCTACAGCAAGTTTTCAATTGGCCCAAACACCTCCAGCAGTATATCCGCCGCCGCACCTACTTTCATCATCATAATTTTTTTGGGCAACACTGAGGCCGCTAAACCGCTAAAGCAATATAGCGTTGAACGAAGGCATAACCTGCAACGCCGTAAGCACCCTAACCATTTGCAATACCCGTGTAATACATCTGTGTGGGCTCCCCACCAGCCAATATCATTCACATGCTTGCAATACACGGGCACCGCATGTAAAAAACAAAGCGCCAAACCCCTTCATCCAATGCAGCAAAACACCGCAGGACAACACCACACAGCCATACACACGGCCAAACCCATCTTAAATGCTGCAAACACTTTACAACCGACCCATATTTTAAGCGAGTCCTTGCAGCATGCACCATTTTTGCTACTTTTATGCCGTCATGCCTTCCCTTACCAATACCAGCCCCAAGCACCAGCCAAGCCTTCGGGCACTTTACCAGCGTGGTAGGGCATGGATTGGCGCCACCAGTAAGCGTCACAAAGCACAACGGCAGTGGTTGCCGCCCGTTAGCGCAACCCAGCAAACTGCGCATCAAGTCAAAACAGTAGGCAGTAATATGGCGGCACAACCGGGGAGCCAATGCCCCATAGAGCATCATTCTGGCCACGGAAACAAGGCGCTCGGCACAAGCATCGGTGCACAACGTACACATCCAAGCCACCCCACACACCCACTCAAAACAAACAAGAACTCTAGATTGGTCCAAGCCAAACCGCGCCAGCATAATATCAAAACCACGCAATACTACCACAGCATTGGTAACCACAACTTGCGCCACAGACATGTTAGCGCTTTACTTCAACTGAACCTATAAACGTGAAAACAATACAAAAACTACGACAAACAATACAAAAACTACGACAAAACTTTCGCATATTTGCGAGTTAGCTGCAACCCTAAAAGACGACACAACAGACATCAAACGAACATTAAAACGACAGACAAAATGCCAACCCTTCGCAAAATTAAAAGAGCTGCAATGCAACCGCACAAGC
>RDXD01000280.1 GCA_004292575.1 Bacteroidota bacterium | reverse complement strand
TAGCACTATCATACACCTTACCTTTTTCGGCGCGAAGTATCCGCGCAGGAAATTTGTTAATAACCAAGTAGTCGTGTGTAGCCATAACTATGGCGGTACCATAGTCTCGACAAATGTTAAACAACAGCTGCATCACTTCGTCGCTGGTTTCGGGGTCAAGATTACCGGTTGGCTCATCGGCCAATATCAGTTTCGGACTATTGAGTAAGGCCCGTGCCACATCTACACGCTGTTGCTCGCCGCCGCTCATTTCGTACGGCATTTTAAAACCTTTGCTTTTTAGACCCACTTTTTCAAGCACGTCGCTAATTTTAGCTTCCATCATGCTGTCATCTTTCCAGCCGGTAGCCTTTAGCACAAATTTCAGGTTGTCGTGTACATTCCTATCGGTTAGCAACTGAAAATCCTGAAATACCACCCCTAAGTCGCGCCGCAGAAATGGTACTGTTTTCCAAGTAATCTGGCTAAGATCGTGGTTTACAACACGCCCGCTGCCCTCGGTCAGCGGCAAATCGCCGTACAAAATCTTAAGCAAGCTCGATTTTCCTGAACCCGTTTTTCCAACCAAATACACAAATTCGCCCTTGCTAACCTCAAGATTTACGTTGCCGAGTACCAAAGTACCGGCCTGATATATGTTAACTTGATTGAGTGATATTAATATTTCAGACATAAGAATTAAAGAGTTGTGCAGCAAATGTAGTGGCGCGGTGCTTTTTTTGCTGCGGGTTTGTTAGTGATGGGAAAACGTGACCGTAGCCTCGGGGGTAGAAATGGTGAGCCGTTTTGTAGCTGACGTTTCCACCCGGCCTATAATGCGCGCCTCTACCCCTACCGCCTGCGCAGCATCTATCATGTCTTGGGCAGCTGCGGGTGGACAGTATATCTCCATGCGACAGCCCATGTTAAACACCTGGTACATTTCCGAAAGATCGGCACCTGAACATTGTTGAATATGATTAAAAATAAACGGAGGCATAAATAAGTTGTCCTTAATAACGTGCAAAGTATCTGGCAAGTATTTAAGGCATTTAGTTTGGCCGCCACCGCTACAGTGCACAAGCCCATGAATGCTGGACAAATGGTGTTGCAGCAATGGCTTGAGCACAGGCGCAAACGTGCGGGTGGGGCTTAGCAGCAGCTGACCAATACTTTGGCCGCCAACAGGTGACGTATCAGTAAGCTGGTTAGGGCCGGCGTACACCACTTCGGGCGCTAACGTTGGTTCAAAGGTTTCGGGGTAGTGCGTGGCATAGTGCTGGCTCAACACATCGTGCCGGGCGCTTGTAAGTCCATTGCTACCCAACCCGCTGTTGTACGCGGTTTCGTAGTGGCTCTGCCCAAAACTGGCTAAACCCACTATTACATCGCCTGGCACAATGTGCTGGTTGGTTACCAATTGCCGCTTTGGCCAACGCACAGTTAGCGTGCCGTTTACCGCAATGGTACGTACCACGTCGCCCACATCGGCGGTTTCGCCGCCCAAGTATTTAATATTTACACCAAAGCCTCGTAGTGTGTCAAAAAGTTCGGCCGTGCCGTCAATAATGGCTTTTAATACCTCGCCCGGAATACGGCTTTTATTGCGGTCAATGGTGCTGTTAAACACCATATTGTCGTAAACACCCACGCAGAGCAGGTCGTCCAAATTCATAACTACAGCATCCTGCGCTATGCCCTTCCATACGCTAAGGTCGCCGGTTTCTTTCCAATACAAATAGGCCAAAATGCTTTTTGTACCCGCTCCATCGGCATGCATCACATTAATCCAATCGTCGCTACCCCCCAAATAATCGGGGTAAATTTTGCAAAAAGCGTGCGGATACAAGCCTTGATCGAGGTTGCCAATGGCTGCGTGAACCTCCTCTTTTTGGGCCGAAACCCCGCGCTGAGCGTACAAAGACATGTGAAATCGAATTAAAAATTGAGCCGGTAAAGGTAACAGCTTGACAAAATACCCACGCCA
>RDXD01000496.1 GCA_004292575.1 Bacteroidota bacterium | reverse complement strand
ATTGATTTACAAGGCTTTAAGCTGATTAATGCTTTTGGGCTGCTGGTGGCATTTGCATTTATTGCCGCGGCGTGGGCACTTTCAACCGAGCTAAAACGCCGACAGCGCAACGGCTGGCTGGGCTATACCGAAACCAAGATTTGGGTGGGCAAGGGCGCAGATATGGGCGAAGTGGCTTGGAATGCTTTTTTTGGGTTTATTATTGGCTGGAAATTTATTGGACTATTCTTAGAACGCGACACGGCTTTTGCCGATCCTCAGGCGTTTTTGCTGAGCGCGGAGGGTAGTGTACCCATTGGCATTGTGCTGGCCTTGTTTTTTGCCGGGCTTAAGTGGTACATGGGCAATAAAACCAAACTGGCTAAACCCGAACAGCGCAGCATTCGCATTTGGCCGCACGATAGGGTAGGCGATATGACCATTTTTGCTGCCATTTTTGGGTTTGGTGGCGCCAAGCTTTTTCACAATCTCGAAAACTGGGACGATTTGGTGCAAGACCCCTTGGGAGCCCTGTTGTCTTTTAGCGGTTTAACGTTTTATGGCGGCCTTATTTGCGCCGGCTTGGCCATAGCTTGGTATGCCCGCAAGCACAAAATAAACCTATGGCAACTGTGCGATAGCTTTGGACCGGCCATGATGTTGGCTTATGCGGTGGGCCGCATGGGTTGCCAAGTCAGTGGCGATGGCGATTGGGGCATCAACAACAGCGCTTATGTAAGCAGCCCCACCGGAAAATCGGTTTTGGCGCAGGGTACTGCCTACGCCGATAGCGTGAATGCGCATTTGGGGTATTTTAAACAATCCCTGAGCCACGTAACAGAAGTGCAATCTGCTGCCGATGTAATGCAGCGGCACGTGGTAGCCCCAGCTTGGATGCCCGATTGGATGGTGGCTTACACCTATCCGCACAATGTATTGAGCGAAGGCGTACCCAATGTGCCGGGTGGCGGCCAGTGGGATTATCACCTGCCGCTGCCGGTTTTTCCCACGCCCTTTTACGAAACCATTATGTGCCTACTGCTGTTTGGCCTGCTGTGGAGCCTGCGAAAAAAAATGCGCAGCCCGGGCCTATTGTTTGGGCTGTATTTGTTTTTAAATGGTTTAGAACGGTTTTTTATTGAAAAAATACGCGTCAACACCACTTTCGACTTGGCCGGCTTCCGCCTTACCCAAGCCGAGGTCATTGCCATGGTTTTAATGGCCGGGGGCATTGCCATTATGCTGTTGCGGCGCGGCAAGCAGCCGGTGGCGGTAAAGGCTGAGGTGGATGCGCCGGTTGGGCATTATGGCAAGCCTCCAGCAAGTCAGCGGTAAACACCCCGACACAAAAAACGCAAGCAGTAATGGTGCCGTATTTTAACCGAGACGTGGATAACGTGGATGGGCAGCTTATTCATCGGGAGGGCTAGATGCGGCTTTTCATTGTAGCTTAAGGATACCGAATCCGCTCGCTAGGAACATAATTACTATGGCGAGGTCTTGTTTTCTATATCTTTTCCCTCAAAGTGATTTTGCAACAGTTTCAGTGGAAGATTTTTGAGGTGGCAAAAAAGATGTGATGCCAGGGGTGGATTTTATTTTATAGGGCTTTTCCATTTCAATTGAAACTCCAGCTCTTCCCCTTCTGAAGACCTCTCATGCTCAATATTAACCAAGGCGTCTTTTGGAATATACAATTTCTCTTTTCCAACCTGAATGCGAAATGCCTTTTCAGTTTCCAACGCATCGGCAAGCCGTCTTAACTTGGCAATAAATTGTTCGCGTGGATATTCTTTCTCAATATCTCGGTTTTTCTTTTTCATCTTTTTTATATAGAATTAGAATGAATCGCCCTCTCCTTGTCAAAAATACGATATGGGCGCAAACATTATAAAGAAAAAAACTGCCTTGCTACTTTTGCACTAGGTACTTTTTTCCAAGAAATAGATTGGCAAATAGTATCATGCTGGAAGAAATCGTCATTGCAAAGTCTAAATTCTCCGAGGGTTGAAATGGCAGTGGCTTAATCACCCTACTAGGACCCGATACCCCAAATATTTTGGAGATATTTGAGCCAGCTGCACACCCAATGGCAATGTGGGTATTCTTTCTGGAAGCAGCCAAAGCTGCGGTGGCAATTTCAGGGAGAGAGGTACTACGGTTACAACTCGAAGTCCTATTAAATATTCAGTCACACCGAACTGGCCCGCTATTTTAAGCCCTCCACTCAAAATCCAATTGCTGCCGATGGCTATTGCGGCATGTTTTTGATGATTGGCGGACTGGTGATTGTGTTTTTGTGCCGGGGAAAGCAGCCCGTGATGGTGGAACTGCTGGCGCAGACGGCGGGGCATCATGCGGACAAATAAATAAACCGTTACGCCTCAAGCTTTCCTGAAGTCGTGGAAAAATCATTGCTTACAGCCGTCCAAACTGGTTCATAATTTGGAAAGCTAGTTTTTGGGAAGTTTCTATTGTCCTAGAAGTTAAAAGTTATCGTACCCCTAAAGTTGAAAGGTGTACCCGGTGTAGAGTGTATTTCCGTTCTTGGCTGGGGTTCGTTAAGTAATCTTGACTCGGTAGCAAATTGGGTTTCTTTCCATTTGGCATTGAAAATGTTCTCCATCGCAGCACCGATGATTATCTTTTTCCAACTGTAATTCAGGTTTAGGTCTGTAATGGTGTATCCCTTAGCAACAATACTATTGTCTTCATTCGCCGCTCGGTTGCCCAAATGCCTTGTTTTTAAAGCCCCGGCAAAACCCGATGGAGTGTTAATGATGATGCCACCTGCAAAGGTTGCTCGCGGCGCAAGTGGCAAATAGTTATTGGCTTTGTCTTCTTCAATGGTTTTTGAAAACGTGTAGGTAAAATCACTGTTTAGAAAAATATACTTATTCAACTGCCAACGAACCCCTAGATCCATACCATTTCGTTCGGTTTTACCACTCGGTTCCACAATGGCTTCATCGCCAACGTATATAAATTCCTCCTGCAAAAATAAATACCATAATGCGCTATTTACCACTAGGTTTTTAAATGGCTTCCAAGTTGTACCAGCATCTGCGCCATAAGCGGCGGGCAAAATACTGCGGTTGGTTTGCGTTGTTATTACTCTTGTGTCGTTGCTGTGGAAGCCCTTTCCTAATTTTAGAAAACATTGCAGGTTGCTGTTTTTTGTGTAAATAAAGTTTAGCTTCGGGCTAACGATAGATTTGCTTACCGAACTGTTTTGATAGGTAGGTGTTAGTTGGTCGGCGTAGTCAAATTTAAAATTATCGACACGCAGTGCAGAATTAATAAGCCATTTTCCCAATCTTATTTCTGCGCTGCTGTAAGCAAACACATTTGCTTCGTTAATGTTGCCGAGGTTGAGCGACTCCATCACTTCTTTTCTGTTGAGGGTGCGTGACAGTTCAACATCTTCTGCCATATCGTATCGAAGTCCCAAGCCAGTTTGCCAGTTTATGCTGGCGTTGCCCCAATTCATTTGTTTTGAAACTACCGATTCGAAGCCTGCCAAATCACGATTTTCTTTTTGCCGAATTTGGTCGCCATTTATTGGATTGTTTAGAAAAAAGGTAAAGTTTGAGTACAACTCAAACGAATATTTGGTGTAAAATAGGTTCGATTTTATTGAAGTATTGTTGTCTATGCGATGGAAATGCTGAAGATTGAAGTTTGTTCTGCTGGTGTAGCCGCCTTCAGTGTTGTCGATGCTGCCAAATCGGGTAATTAGACCTGCTGCAACTGCTCGTTCTGGCACTTGCCCGCTGGCATTCCATTTGCTGGCAAGGTGCGAAAAGCTAACCGAAATATTATTGTTGTCAGACAATGTAGCCGCATACTTGCCCATTATGTTGAGCCGGTAAAAATTTTGCGGCGATTGAAAGTAACCATCTGTACTCAAGTATTCGGTAGCGATGTACGCAGTCTGTTTTTGTGTATTTAGCAAATTAAACATCCCCAACGTACGCAGCGTGTTGAACTTTCCGGCTTCAACGGTAAGGCTCGAATTATCAAGTCGGTCTTTTGTTTTGAATGCTACATAGCCGGCCGTGGCCATATTGCCGTGGTCAGCATAGTAAGGGCCTTTGTCAAAATCAATCTTATCTACCGTTTCAGGAATCAAAAAGTGCAGGTCTGCATATCCTTGGCCATGTGCATGACTCACCATGTTTACTGGCATGCCATCTACCGTTATGTTTATGTCGGTGCCATGGTCAATGTCAAATCCCCGAAGGAATATCTGCTCAGCTTTGCCGCCACCAGCGTGTTGGCCAATAAACAAACCTGGTACTCTGCGCAGCAACTCCTGCGACGAATTAACAGGGTTTATTTTTGTATCAATGGCCGATATAATATTTAAATGCCGTGCATTTGAATTCACAACCACTTCGCTGAGTTGGAACTCTGTTTTAATGAGCCGGATGTTGTTTTGACTACCCGTGGTATAAACAAATACGCTGGTTTGGTAAGAAATATGACTCACCTTGATGCTATCGCCAACAATCGTGTTGGGTAAAATAAAATAGCCTACTTCATTGGCGTGCGCATGCGCGTCCGATCGAAGATTGACCACAGTGGCACCTTGTAGTGGCAGCCCGGCTTCATCCAATATTTTGCCCACAGCATTTTGCGATTGTGCTTTGTACGCATAAAGCAAACAAATTAAAAATAGAGCTTTCATAAATTGATTTTATGGGTTGCACGTAGCAGCTTTTAGCTGGCTAATTACAGTTGGTTCACAAGCTTCAACCACTTACTGGCTTCACATTAGATTTTTCCAATTGCTTTTGCTAAAGCTAACAGTTCCGGGTCTCTGTTGCCTGTGCTTTGAGCCAACGCCAAATGCTTTTTGGCAGCAGCGGCATTTTTTTGCAGTAAGCTAATTTCGGCCATAGTTTTATTGACGTCAATATTGTTAGGCCGCTTATTCAGCTCTATTTGGACATACTTTGTTGCTGAGTCCAAAGCATTCATTTTTACGTAGAGTTTTGCTTTTTCTAATGCCACAGTATGGCCGCTATGCTCATCTTCGTTTAGCATACGCGCCACATCGGCATACTTCAATAGTGCTTTACTGGTGTCGCCTTGCGCCGCATAGAGGTCGGCCATGCGTTCGTGAAACGAAAATTCGGGCAGTATGGCGGCGGCGGAATCAAGTAGTGCTAACGCTACCGGATAATTTTTCCGTTCGAGTTCCGCCTCTGCCAAACGGCACATTGCAAAAGCATAGCTGGGACGCATAGCCAGCACCTTTTGGCTTGCAGCTGCTGCTTTGTCTAACTGGCCAGTTTTTACATACAACTCTGCCAGCGTGGTTGCGGCCCAGCAATAGGGTTCTGAACCCGGTAAGCCTGCGTCAACTGCTAATTGCATTGCCGCAATTGCGCCCTTGTAGTCGCCGTAAATTTCGCGCAGGTACGAAGCTCTTGCATAAGATTCCAGTGATGGCTTTAGCGACTGCATCTTGTCGGAGTGCATTACAGCGGCTTTGTAGTCGCCCAGTTCTACATTGGCATCCACCAAAATGCCATAGACGTATGCATTATCAGGATTAATGACTTTGGCTTTTTCGGCCAGTTGTTTGCCTTCTGCAAATTGGTGCTGGCTCATTTTTACCGACGATTTTAGCACCAACGCTTCGAAGTTGGCTGGTTCAATTGCAATTACACGGTCCAAAATGCTAATGATGGCCGGGTAGTAGTAAGGGTGTTCGCCTGTAATTCGGGCTTCGCTGATGTAGATTACCGCCAATTGCAGCATGGGCTTTACATCGGTTGGCTTTGCGGCTATTTTCAGTTGCAGTTCGGCTACTTTAGCCTTGGTCTTCGCCCATTCGTCGGCGTTGGCAAGTGCGCCTTTTCGCTCAAAAAGCCCAGTAACCATGTTTGTGCTGCTTGGCGTTTGTTCTTCAACCGATGCGTTGGGTTTACAGCCAACAATAAGGTAGAGAGCTACTAAGCAAATGGGTAGTATTTTTTTCATTTTGTTTATTTATTTTATTCAGCAATTTAGGTTTTCACTTAAGGGAAAAGGAATGGCAGGGCAATTGCCTTGCCGGTAATTTTAAGCAAGAGCCTGCCCTCTGTAGGCGCGGCAGGCTCTTTGCTTTAGATGATTTAACGAATGTTAAGTAATGGGGTGGCAATTACTGCTTCAGCACTTTCCAAGTACCAACCGTGGCTTTTGCACTGCTGGCCACAACGGTATAGATGCCTTTTGGCAGTTTCGAAATGTCGATTTGTCCGTTTCCACTTGGTAATTGTCTGGTCATTAGCGAGCGCCCAGCGGCATCTACTAAACTAATAGACAGGTTTTTTTCTGTAGCGAAAACATTAATGAAATTACTGGCAGGGTTCGGTGAAACCGTAATGCCAGCAACAGCACTAAACCTTACAATGCGCACTGGTGAGAAGCTAAATTTACCATCGCGATCCACCTGCTTTATTCGGTAAAAATTAGCAACTGCTACCGATGGGCTGGTGTGTGTGTAGCTGTAAGTGGAACTAGTTGCATCGTTGGCGGGTAAGCTGCCAATGCGGGAGTAACTTCTTCCGTCGAGACTATGCTCTATTTCGTAGCGGTTGTTGTTTTGGCTCAGTGCTATTTCCCAAGTCAATTGCGCGTCTTTTGCTGCGGCTTCGGCAGTAAACGCTATCCATTTAAGCGGCAATGGATCTAAGCTGCGTGGGCCAACATAACCCGCACCTGTAAAGCTAGCCCACGGTGCTTGCTGGTAGGGGAAGCAAGCTTTAAATGTGGTGTCGTTTTTAGTGACACCAGCATTAAAAGTAAGCACGTTCAACAGCTTTTGGGTAACCGGGCTTGGTGAAACGCCTGGTGTGTAATCATCGTACCAAAGTCCAATTGCGGCTAATGCTACACCGCTTACCGCTTGCAGTTCAATCGTAGTTACATCATCTTCTAGGCGCCGGCCATTAGGAAAGCCATCCATATTTGGGATTGCCTGCAAACTAGCATTTGCATTAAACCGGGCATCTGTTAATCCCAAAACGGCGGCTTGCACAATGCCGAGGCTGCTAAAATCAGGACTATTGCGCGGTGTTACTGGCACGGCCATGTTTAGGCGTAAATAATCGCCAAGCGTGGGTAAGAAATTGTTGATAAACGGCTTGCCTGCTGCCAGCGGATCCCCATTTTTACCCGTAGCCAATTGGTAGGGCCGCAGGTTGGGGACGCCGGTATAGAAAATGGGTAACAAATCTACAGCTCTCGGGCTTTTGTTATCGGGCAGCAAAATGGTACCAAATATGGCATCATCCAATGCTGTGCCAGCTACTGCGGGCGTGCCTTTCAAATCAAAGAGACCTTTTTTGCCATTTCTAAAATCAAATGCCCCCAGCGAACTACTTTGGATGCGAAGCGCACTCAGGCCTGGCACCGCGCCGCCAAATTGGCTATCGTCCATGTATAGTGCCAATTCGGGATTGCTGAAATATTTCGCAAATTGCAAATCTCCAGAAGGCAATGTGCCATTCCATTTGTCTTTGAACCCCACTGGAATAACGGCCTCGTTGGTAAGCGGCATTCCCAGGCGTGATACTTGAATCCAATTGCCAGAGAAAGTGCTTGCGCCGCCATTATCCGATAGCGTGGTTATTGCCGGCCTAAGGGCGCTAGCATACACACCCACTACAAAGTTAGGGTCTAAAATGCTGGTGGCTTGGGTAGTGGTCAGCCCGGTTTTCTGCAATGTGCTTATGGGTACTTCTACCACTATGCTGTGGCAATTGAACTTTTCTAAGCCGTCGGGCCCGGGTACTCTAAATCCACCCAAGTCAAAAACGCCGCCCAAGTCCACAAAGAAAGGGTCGTCCACCGGTCCACAAAACACTTTTTCCCCAGTGGTTGCGGTGCCAATTGCAGCGGTCATTAAGCTTTCGTAAGTGCTGGCGCCCAAGCCCACGGTAGAATTGTTGATTGAACGGGGACCTATATTGGGCGGTGGCACAATGCCTTTTGCCACGATGGTGACAAACGAAACACCGCCGTTGATGCTGCGCTCCAATATGTAGGTGGTTTTGAGATTCTGTTTGCCCAACCGAATGTTGAAAAACGTACTGTTATCTTCGTCGGTTTGGTCGAATGTGAAGCGGTAGATGATATCGTCACCCGTGGTAGCCGAGTTGTTATCCACGTGAATTTCGTAGCGAATGTTTTCGCCAAAAGTGTACCAATTGGGGCCCCCTGCTGGGTGTTCAAATGGAATGTAATTAGCAATCAGCACAACGTTGTTGGTGTCGCACGGGCTTCTAAACGCATACACATCGGTGTTATCTGCCAACGGGTCGTTTGAAATTAATGGTGCTTCGCGGTGCGATGAGGCCCAAGCCGAGCCCTGCAGAATAACGATTCCCAGAAAGGCAATGGTCACGAGCTTTATGATTTGTTTCATGTTGTAATATTTTTTGGATTAAAACCTTGGTTGTTTAGTGTAGTCAGCGCCGCGCCAAGGCGTTTGCAGGTAGGGGAAGTTGGCTTTAAACGTGGTATCGTTCTTGGTAGGGCCGGCGCTAAAACTTAGCACATTTACGAGGTTTTGTGTAACCGGACTTGGGCTTGTGTTGGGGTTGTAATCATCGTACCACAGGCCAATAGCCGCGAGCGCTACACCACTTACCGCCTGTAATTCAATCGTTGTAACATCATCCTCAAGCCTGCGTCCGTTGGGGAAACCGTCCATATTTGGAATAAACTGAAGGCTGGAATTGGCGTTGTACGCGGGGTCGGTAAGGCCAAGTACCGCAGCACTCACAATACCCAAACTGCTAAACTTGGGGTCGGTTCGGGGCGTTACTGGTGTTGACATGTTTAGCCGCAGCATGTCGCCTAAAGTGGGTAAGAAGTTATTGATGAATGGTTTACCAGCAGCCAATGGATCGCCATTTTTACCGGTAGCCAATTGATAGGGGCGTAGGTTGGGTACGCCGGTGTAAAATATGGGTAGCAAATCTACTGCGCGTGGGCTGGTGGCGTTGGGTAGCAAAATGGTGCCAAATATCGCATCATCAAGTGCTGTTCCTGCCACGGCTGCACTACCTTTCAACGAAAACAAGCCAGCCTTGCCGTTTCTGAAATCAAACGCGTTGAGCGCATGCTTCTGAATGCGCAGGGCGTAAAGCGAGGGAACCGCTTCGCCAAACTGCGAATCGTCCATGTACAAGGCAAGCTCAGGGTTATTGAAATAAGATGCGAAGGCAAGGTCATTATTGTTGTAGGGGGTAGTAGCGTTCCATTTGTCTTTCATGCCCAATGGAATTACGGCTTCGTTGGTTAGCGGCATGCCCAACCGGCTTACCTGCACCCATGCACCGCTGAAACCTTCGGTGCCACTACTCAGTGTTTTCACTTTTTGCCTACTGGCACTGGCCCACACACCAATTACGTAGTCGCCATCCAAAATGTTGGCGGCCTGTGCGCCTGTTTTACCATCTTTTTGCAATAGCGAAATGGGGATTTGCAAAGCAATGGTGTGTACGTTAAAACGGGCCAATCCATCTTTAGTGGGGTTGGTCGTGTTGCCTTCGGGGCGAAAGTTACCCACGTCGAAAGCTCCGGCCAGATCCACAAAAAATGGATCGTCCACAGGGCCGCAAAACACTTTTTCGCCAGCAGCCGTTTGTGCAATGGCGTTGGTCATCAACGTATTATAACTTGTGTTAAGACCTGCGCCGCCCTCAATGCTGCGGGGCCCAATGTTAGCAGGCGGCACGGTGCCATTGGCTACCACAGTAGCAAACGTTACACCGCCGTCGGTGCTTTTCTCGCAAGTGTAAGTAGCTTTTAAGTTTTGTTTTCCAAGTCTGATATTAAAAAATGTTGTACTATCTTCAATTACTTGCTTAAAAGTGAAGCGATATGTAATGTCATCTGTGGGTGTGGTGGTTTTGTTTTTGATGTGAATTTCGTACCGAATGCCCTCTCCAAAATTGTAGTAGTTGGGGCCGCCCTCGGGCAGTTCAAAAGGGATGTAGTTGGCAATGATGGTGATCATTTCTGGATT
>RDXD01000128.1 GCA_004292575.1 Bacteroidota bacterium | reverse complement strand
CGGCCTTAGGCCCACATCGTAGGCTTGCACTTGGGCCAGGCCCATTTTGTAAATGTTCAGGTCCTTTTCTTCGGCTTCGGTTACTTGGTTGCCATTGGGCTTGGTGCTTATCTCATGGTTAAAAAAAGGTTCGTGGCTCAGCACCACCTGGCTATCGGCTGTTATCACCACATCCATTTCCAGCGTGGTTACACCTAAGTCAATGGCCTTTAGCATGGCAGCAATGGTATTTTCGGGCAACAAGCCGCGGCAACCTCTGTGGCCTTGCAAATCAAAGCGGGCCGCCTCGTTAACCATTACATTACTTTTTTGCATATTACTACTGCATTGTACAGCGGCCAATACTGGTATTAGCCACCTCAACTTAAAAAGCAAAGCAGATTGTTTTACCATGATACATTATATTTAAAATAACTTATTGATTTTCATAAATTTAGAAATATCACCAACAATATTTTTTAAATACGATGTAGTATTCTTCTACTCTACCATGGTAACCACTTCGGTTACGGGCAGGTTGGCGTTGCGCATGGCAATGCTGCGTATGGTGCTGCCCGCAAACCGGCGAAAGGCTTTTTGGGTAATGGCATCGTCGCTTACCATGGCGGGTATGCCGCGGTCGCCGCCCTCGCGTATGGTCTGCACCAGCGGTATCTGGCCCAAAAATGGAATGTCGTACTCTTCGGCCAGACGCTTGCCACCGTCTTTACCAAAAATAAAATACTGGTTATCAGGCAGTTCGGCGGGGGTAAACCAGCTCATGTTTTCAACCAGGCCAATGATGGGCACTTTTATTTGTGCTTGGCCAAACATGGCAATGCCCTTTTTGGCATCGGCTAGGGCCACCTCCTGCGGCGTGGTTACCACAATTACACCGGTAATGGGTACCGTTTGTACCATCGTTAGATGAATATCGCCGGTGCCCGGAGGCATATCAATGACTAAATAGTCCAATTCGCCCCAGTCCACATCGGTTATAAATTGCTTAATGGCACTGCTGGCCATTGGCCCACGCCACACCACCGCGTTTTTATCATCCACCAGCAAGCCAATGCTCATCAGCTTTATACCGTATTTATCCAGCGGCACAATCAAGCCCTTGCCATCGCCCCCATCTTTCATCATTGGGCGTTGGCCCCGCACACCAAACATGATGGGCACGCTGGGGCCGTATATATCGGCATCCATGAGGCCCACCTTAGCACCACCTTCGGCCAATGCCAAAGCCAAATTAGCGCTTACGGTACTTTTGCCCACGCCCCCCTTTCCGCTTACCACTGCAATAATGTTTTTTACGCCGGGTAGCACCTTATCGCCCTTCATGCGCTGGCTGCTGGTGTTGGCAGTAAAGTTTACGGTTACCTCGGCCGCTTTGTCCACTAGCAACTGCACCGCGGTCACGCAAGCTTTGTTTATCATGTCCTTCATGGGGCAGGCCGGGGTGGTTAGCACCACGGTAAAACTTACCCTATTGCCATCTATGGCAAGATCTTTCACCATGTTTAAGGTCACTAGGTCTTGGCCCAAATCGGGCTCTTGCACGTTGCTCAGTGCCGCCAAAACTGCTTGTTCGGTCATCATGTATTCCAATATTTTTTCCCGGTTGGGTAGTTTGAATTCTGGTGCAAAGAAACGGCTTTGCAGCGTTGCCTATTTTACCAAAGCCAGAAAAAACGCGTACGCCGCAATATTTGGGGCCATGGGCTGTACACCCATGGTCGGCAGTAGTTCCGGCTTTCCATTTCAAGCCCAACGCCCCCAAAAGAGGGGGCGTTGGGGCTTTCCATTGCAATCCGGGGGCCGCCGGGCATTGGTAACTCTATTGGGCACGCGGAACTGAGTGGCTGCACAAAACCGCCTGGTAGTGGTCAGTGTGCTATTTTGAAACCGGTATTTTGGGTAGCGTAGCATTTGCAAGCTTTCTATTTTGCCAACGCCAATTTATCTGGCAATAAAACTTTTCCCCAAAATC
>RDXD01000495.1 GCA_004292575.1 Bacteroidota bacterium | reverse complement strand
ACTGGTGGCACCCTATGTGCGCAGCTATACTGTGGAGAGCCACGAGGAAGCCCTGCTGTTTATTGATGGTAAATTTGAAAAAAGCCTCACCGGCGGTGTGTACCATTGGTGGAGAAACAACACCACCATTTTAGTGGCCAAGGCCGATACCCGCGTGCAGCAATTGGAAATAAATGGTCAGGAAATATTGACCCAAGACAAAGCTGCCCTGCGCATAAACGCCTGGGTGCAGTATCGGGTGGCCAATGTGCAAAAAGCCCTGATGGAACACAAGGATTACGAACGGCAGCTGTACATTACCGTGCAGCTGGCACTGCGCGGCTATGTAGCGGGCTTTGGCTTCGACGAGCTGTTGCTGAAAAAAGATGCCGCCGAACCCTTTGTGCTGGCAGCCGCAAGCGCTGCTGCCTCCAACCTGGGCGTGCTGCTTATGGGCTTTGGCATAAGAGACGTTGTTTTGCCCGGCGATGTAAAAGACATGATGAACAAAGTGCTGCTGGCCGAAAAAACGGCCCAAGCCAACACCATCATGCGCCGCGAAGAAACTGCCAGCACCCGTAGCCTGCTTAACACTGCAAAGCTGATGGAAGACAATGCCTTGCTTTGGAAGCTGAAAGAGATGGAGTACGTGGAAAAAATTGCTGAAAAAATAGGCGATATTACCATCAACGGCAACGGTGCCTTGCTGGAGCAATTGAAGCAAATTTTTGTGGCCAAAGCTTAGCCTCACATCCGGTGCCATCCGGCGCCGGATGTATTTTTTAACCCTTTAAAAACACCATTTTTCTACATGATGACCCTATACTGCAAACCCCAAACCAAGGGCACCTGCTTACGCATCCGCAGGTTGCCGCCGGGCATAAAATTTCGGCGGGCTTTTGCCTGCCTAATCCATGCGTCAATTCAAAAATTTACACAAGGTCTGCGTCAAACAACACACGCAGGCCACAAAATCGTTATTAACACATGAATCCACTTAACATTACCGGTAAGCAAGTACGCTACCTGGGTTACCCGCAGGGCCCCGTGGTAAAAATGGCCATGCACGCCATTAACACACACTATGCCCAAACCGCCCTAACCGATGCCTTGGCACTGTTGACAGATGTGCTGGCACAGCCCGAAGCCTACCTCCAACACCCTCATTTACACGGTGTAGCTGCGGCCCTTTGGCATCTTAGCCACCCACCAGCACCCAGCATGGTTGCCCTCAACCCCGAGGCCATTGCGTTTTCGGTATTTGGCCAAGCGCTTATTGAGCCCGGTGCCATGCAGCAAATGGAGCAAGCAGCCCGCCTGCCCATAAGCGTGGCTGCTGCCCTTATGCCCGATGCCCACAGCGGCTACGGCCTCCCCATTGGCGGCGTACTGGCCACCACAAACGCGGTAATACCTTACGGCGTGGGTGTTGACATTGGCTGCCGTATGTGCTTAAGCCTGTTTGCCATAAACCCCACACAGTTGGCGCAAAAAACCCAGCAGTTTGCCCGCCATTTGCACGACGCTACCCGCTTTGGCGCAGGTGCACTGTGGCAAACACCGGCAGAGCATGCCGTGCTCGACCACGATCTGTTTAACCAGTTGCCACTCCTAAAAAGCCTGCAACGCCGGGCACAGCAGCAGTTGGGTACCTCGGGTTCGGGCAATCACTTTGCCGAGTTTGGTCGGGTTACCATTATCCAAAAAGACGATGTGCTGGGCGTAGAACCCGGGCTTTACGTAGGCTTTTTAACCCACTCTGGCTCGCGGGCATTGGGTGCCAACATTGCCGACCACTACACCAAACTGGCCATGCAAATGCGGCAGTTGCCCACACCTGCGCAGCACCTGGCTTGGTTAAGCATGAACGAAGCGGAAGGGCAAGAATATTGGTTGGCCATGAACCTGGCGGGTGATTATGCCAGCGCCTGCCACCACGTGATTCACCAAAAAATTGCCACACAGTTGGGCGAGCGCCCCGTGCGCATGGTAGAAAACCACCACAATTTTGCCTGGAAAGAAATGGTAAATGGAACCGAATGCATTGTGCACCGCAAGGGTGCCACACCCGCCGGCAAAAACGTGCTGGGCATCATTCCCGGTAGCATGACGGCCAATGGCTATATTGTAAAAGGGCGCGGATACGCCGAGGCGCTAAACTCGGCAGCCCATGGCGCAGGCCGGCAAATGAGCCGTACCAAGGCGCTGGCCAACATCACCAAACAGCAGTTGCGGCAGCACCTAGAGCAGTGCGGCGTTACCCTGTTGGCTGGCGGCCTCGATGAGGCCCCCTTTGCTTACAAAGACATCAACACCGTTATGCAAAGCCAAACCAGCCTTATTGATGTGGTAGGTACTTTTACGCCTAAAATTGTACTCATGGACCGCGCCGAAACCCGGTTGCACCGCCGCACCAAACACCGTACGCCCGAAGGCGAATAGACTACACCAAATGCCCGTTGCCCACCGCAGCGGGCATTTTTTACCCCATAGCGCAACCGCCGACCCCGTTTACACAAAATACCAGGCCACCCAGCCACCGGTTGCACCACCACACCCACCTGCCAACATTTAGGCCCAAAGCTTGTTCTACCATGCACCGTTGTTTATTTGCATACAAATTTTGGCCATGTACCTCACCCTCCTGCGCTCCGAACTCTACAAAATCTTCCGCAAACCCCGCACTTACATTGGCTTTGTAGCCATTGCCGTTATCGTATTGCTCATTCAATTGGCCATGAAAGCCGATGGTCCAACCTGGGTTAAGCTCATGTTCAGCGGCATGAGCGATATGTTTGTCATTACCGATGGCAACATCCTAAACGGGTATTTTATTTGCTTTTTGGTACTCAATACCCTGCTCATACAGGTGCCACTCTTGGTGGCGCTGGTAACGGGCGATATGGTTGCCGGCGAGGCCAATATGGGTACGCTACGCCTCTTGCTTACCAAGCCCATTAGCCGCACACACATTATGCTGGCCAAGTTTAGCGCCGGCTTGGTTTATACCCTGCTGCTTCTCATTTGGATGGCGTTGCTCTCCCTGTTTTTAAGCATGTGGTTTTTTGGCACCAGCGATCTGTTGGTCAATAAAAGCTACACCGTTATACAGTTTTATGTCGATGCCCAGGGCGACGACGTGTTTTGGCGCTATCTCTGTGCCTTTGGCCTGGCTTTTCTGGCCCTTTCGGCCGTGGCCGCGCTCAGCTTTATGCTCAGCGTGTTTGCCGAAAATAGCATTGGGCCCATTGTTAGCACCATGAGCATCATTATTGTGTTTACCCTTATTAGCACCATGGATTTTCCGCTCTTTACCAAAATAAACCCCTACCTGTTTACCACCTACATGACGGCCTGGAAAGGCTTTTTCAACATGGCCAGCAATGCCGATGGCAGCGCCATACGCGGCAGCATTTACAGCGTACCGGCTTTGGCCAAAGCGGCTGGCATACTTGTAGCGCACATTGGTTTATTTTTTGGCATAGCCCTCTATGCCTTCCGCAAAAAAGACATCTTGAGTTAATACTTTTTTTTATTTGGGGCTATGGGCCTCAAACCCATATTGAGCCGCAGTTCCGGCTATCCGCTGCAAGTGTGTATCTACGCTGTAGATACACACTTTCCGCTACTATCCGGCAGCCCTTTGGCCTTCGATTGTCTATGGGGCCGCTGCCGCACCCAGCACGTTGTTCACCACGTCCGAAATCTCCCCGGCGCGGTTCCAAATCATAAAGTGTCCTCCGCCCTTTACGGCATGGTCCACCCGCAAGCCCCGCATCAGCAGCAGTCTATCTGCTGTGCCGTGCACATGCACCACAGCTTTGGGCGGTTGTGCGTATTGCCATGTCAGTATCATGTGCACACACCGTTTTATCAGCAGCAGCTGCGTATCTTTTAGCATCATCCGCTTCAAATACATTTCTTCGGCCTTTGTTTTGGGATCAAATAAAAAGCGATTAAGGCCATTTAAGCCCAGCACCATGCTGTAGGGCACAAGCCGGTGCAGTTGTAAGCGCCCGGCTATGCGCAGCAGCCATGGCAGCTCGCGGCGGCTTTCGCAGCTGCTTACAATGATGGCGCTTTTAATGGCAAATGGCAGCATCCCCGCCTGGCCCAAACGCGTTATCTCGGTTACCAGCATACCCCCAAAGCTCACGCCCAGCAGCACCACTTGGGGGTGGGAAATTTGCGTGGTTAGGCTTTGGGCATACTGGGCCAGGGTTTGGCCCGGCGGCGGGGTGGTCCACTCTATAAAATGCAGCTTGGCATCATGCAGCACCAGCTGTTTAAAAATGCGGCCATCGGC
Source organism: Bacteroidota bacterium (assembly GCA_004292575.1). Taxonomy (GTDB): domain Bacteria; phylum Bacteroidota; class Bacteroidia; order Chitinophagales; family Chitinophagaceae; genus Phnomibacter. Next base: position 5,771 of record RDXD01000495.1, on the reverse strand, counting down.
CCCCAATCCGCTAAAGCAATAAATATGGTGCATGGTAATAAGCAAACGCAAAAACCCTAAGCCACATCGGCCCATGCTAAAGTATGCAAAAACGCTTTACGGCAAGGCTTCAGGGGCAAGATCCGTTGTTGTGGCACTTTTTACGCATCAATTGCAAGCAGGCTTTGCCAACATACCGCACCGTATTTAGGTTGGCAAGCACCATGCCATTTCGCATGAGGTTGTGGCTGCGCCCTACTGTCATGCGGCCAACTCAACCATCAGTGTTTTAAAAAAAAATATACCACCAACGCAGTGGTAAAACTGCACCTTGCCGCTAACAGCCCGTCGAATTGTTGGCTTATTGAGGTGCATATCCCAAGCAGAGTGGTAGGAGCGTCAACATGCGCCATACGAATTGGTGTTTGCGCTACGGTATAGCTTTGGGCCCTTCGTTTTCCCTTACAATCGTTGCATCAAAATGGTAATGTTTTTGGGCGCCGTTTCATCGCCACCAAAATAGGGGAACAGCAGGTAGCCCTGTGCCGTGGCGTTTTTTGAAGCCCTTGGCATGGTAATGCTTACGGAGTTATCAACCGTAAAAATGTATTCGCCGCCCACTACCCTAATGAAGCAGTCGTGGTGTTCAAAAAGCGAAACAGTTGTAATGTATTGGAAACTGCGGGTGCCATTGTTGTACACATAGCCCAACAGTTCTAACCCATCGTTTAGCCAGCGCCAGCCTATGCGTGCACTGTTTACTTGGTGGAAACTGTTGTTATCGGCAAATCCAAATAATTTGTTGATGTCAATTTGGTTTTTGGGATCAACTGTGCTGTAAACGCAACTGCTGTCAAAAATGACCCGATAGCGCAACTCGGTTAAATTGGATTGCTCAAACGGACTCGGTACAGCACTGTTTTGCCCTTTGGCAATAAAGTATTTTCGGTAGAGCCTGGTAGGCATGGTGCCGGGCGGTTTAGGGCGTAGGATGCTTCCTTTTTGTGTTACCCCGGCTTCGCCCACGGTTAATACCTGCTTGCTACAGGCACCGCAGCATAGCATGCCTGCCAATACACATGAAAACAACAAAAATTGGGCTGGTTTCATGGGTTAAAGATAACCGTCACAATCATATTTCGCAAGTAAAAAAATCATGAACATGGTCTGCCAACTGCGGCTTCCTAAATGTTGTGCCGCTTAACGCGTTTAGCCACATTGGCGCGCAGGCTTTACATTTGCCCCGTGTCCGATATTATTCATTTATTACCCGACCACCTGGCCAACCAAATAGCAGCGGGCGAGGTGATACAGCGCCCGGCAAGTGCCGTAAAAGAGCTGTTGGAAAACGCGGTAGATGCCGGTGCTACCGAGGTAAAATTGCTGATAAACGATGCCGGCAAAGCGCTGGTGCAGGTGGTTGATAATGGCGGCGGCATGAGCGAAACCGATGCCCGAATGGCCTTTGAGCGGCATGCCACCAGTAAAATACGCAGCATCGATGATTTGTTTAGCATACAAACCATGGGTTTTAGGGGCGAGGCATTGGCCAGTATTGCCGCTGTGGCACAAGTGGAGCTGCGCACCCGCCGTGCCGCCGATGAGTTGGGTGTTTTTATTGAAATAGAGAACAGCCAGGTTTTGCGCCAGGAGCCCGTGCAGTGCCCCGTGGGTACCAGCATAGCCATGAAAAACGTGTTTTTTAATGTGCCTGCCCGCCGCAGCTTTTTAAAAAGCAATACCACCGAGCTGCGCAATATTATTGATGAGTTTACCCGGGTGGCCATGGCTTTTCCGGGGGTGCATTTTAGCATGCAAAGCAACGGCCAGCAGGTGTTTTTTTTAGAAAAAGGAAGCCTCAAACAACGCTTGGTGCAGTTGCTGGGCCATCAGTATCAAACCAAGTTGGTAAACATCGATGAAGATACCGACTACCTAACCATCAGCGGCTTTGTGGCCAAGCCCGATATGGCCCGCAAAACCCGTGGCGACCAGTATTTTTTTGTAAACAACCGCTTTATACGGAGTGCCTATCTTAACCATGCCGTTAGCAGCGCTTTTGCCGATTTGCTACCAAAAGATAGTTTCCCAACCTATGCGCTTTTTATTGACATGGATCCCGCAGCCATCGACATTAACGTGCATCCCACCAAGCAGGAAATAAAATTTACCGACGAAAAAATTGTGTACGCCTTTGTGCAGTCGGCTGTAAAGCATGCGTTGGCCCAATTTAGCATTGCGCCCACACTCGATTTTACCCTTAACCCAGAAATACAGCAGTTAGAAGCTGTGCAACGCCCGGCCAATGAGCAGGCTGTGGCCCGTGCAGCCGCATCAAGCCTTTACACCGCATTTGCAAAGCCACACCAGGCCCACGCCATTGATGCCAATGCTGGCGGATTGCAGCCTTGGCAAGCCAGTCGCCAGCAAGATGAGGCCATTAGAGAGGCGGCCCGCCAAAAGCGAAACGGGGTTGGAAATGCCGATGGGCAAGATGACAACGACCCGGGCGTGCCGGCGCTGGGCACAGCCTGGCAAAGTGAGCTGTCGAAGCTGAAACAGCAGCTGTTTAGCCCCGAACCCACCATTGCGCTACAAGGCCTAGACCACGAGCAACGCCCCATAAGCCGTGAAAAACGGTTTGCGTGGCTGCCCGATAGCCCCGTGATGCAGCTGCACAGCATGTACATTGTGGCCAGCAGCAACACAGGTTATTTTTTGGTGCATCAGCAGTACGCCCACGAGCGCATTGTGTACGAACAACTGAGCAAAGCCATTCACGGCAAGCAAATACCTACCCAGCAAAGTATGTTTCCGGCTACCGTAACCTTGCCTGCTGCCGATGCCTTGCTGCTGACCGAGCTATTGCCCGATTTGCACCTGCTGGGCTACAAAGTGCAGCCCATACAAAACCACAGTTTTAGTGTAGATGGCACACCGGCCGATGCGCTTACGGGCAACGAACAGCGTTTGTTTGAGCAACTGCTAGAACAACTAAAGCACTTTAACAGCGATGTAAAGTTTAGCCTGCGCTAAAAACTGGTGCGTTCATTGGCCTATCAACAGTGCATAAAAGCGGGCCGTTTTTTAACCGAAAAAGAAATGAAGAGCTTACTAGAGCAGTTGTTTTTGTGCCAAACACCCAATGCCACCCCCTCCGGCAAATCCATTTTTATAGACTATCCGCTTTGGCAATTGGAACAGCTGTTTGCATAATTAGCCTCAATTGGCAGCGCCTTCCCCGCTGGTTTGGCTTTGGTTTTTGTACTCAAGTGGAATGCCGTAAAAACATCTGTTTCGGTTTTATTCAAACTTCTAGCCATCCATGTCTTCGATGGACGCGCTGCCGTTTACGCAGCTGCGGTTATTGCTTGTTTTTGCCTCGGGCCATTATCAAGTTTCAGCGCAATTAGTTTTTCGCGGCCACCTGTAGCAGATAGCGCTCCACGGCGCGCCGCACAGCAGGGGCAGAGCTGTTGTGGTTGTTTACCAGCACCGAAAACAGCAGCAGCTTGCCGCTTTGCGCATACAGAAACCCACTGAGGGCTACCACCCCGCTGAGGGTACCTGTTTTTGCGTAAAACTTACCTTCCAGCCCCTTGTAGTAATTGGTAAGTGTGCCTTGGTTGGCCGAGGGCAAAATGGCCTGAAGGCGCGTTTTGCCAAACTGCTGGTGCATGGTTTGTAGCAAAGCCACCAGCGTGTTGGGTGTAAATAAATTGTAGCGGCTAAGTCCACTGCCATCTACCCATTGTGGCCGTTGGGGCAGGTTGGCAAGTTGGTAGGTAAGTATGTGTTTAACAATGCTATCCTCATTCATGTAGCCCAGTTTCAGCTGGCTGGCCATCAATAAGCTTTGTTCGGCAAAAAAGTTGTCGCTGCGGTACATCATTGGCTTTAGCATGCTGTCTGTGGGCTGCGAGTAAATGGTTTGCATTTTCATTTGGGTGGGCACCTCAGGGTACAAGCCATTTTCTCCCCAGCCGCCGTAGCTTAAATTCTGTAAGCCATAGTCCTGTTGCAAAATGCCAATGGCGGTTTGGCTTTCAAAGGTTATAAACGGCATCTCCGTTGTTCTTTGGGGGCGCCGGGCAGGCACTGTGGTAAGCAGATTGTTATAAGCAGCCCTTTCAAATTCAAAATTTTGCAACGCCCTTTCCGTTGCTGTTGTGTCGCCAATGTTTCCCAAAGATGCACGCCACTTTACCGGTAAAACATAAACACTATCGGTGCTGCGCTCAAAATAGCGTGGCCTGGTAACGGGCGTAAACTGGAGATAAGCTGGTTTGTTTTGTAGGAATACAGTTTTTTTATTTTGGGTGCTTACCTGCATCATATTACCTGCTACGGGCAAAGGGCTGCGTTCGGGCATGTAGCTGCTCATATAGTCGTCCCAGCTCCACCCGCGGCCATACTTTTTGGTCTGCCAGTGTTGGTCAACAAGGTGGATGCTGCCACCAAGCCCGCGCAGAAACGCCAAAGCCGGCTGGTTGGCAAAATCGGGGTGCAAAAAGGTGGGGTCGCCCATGGCAAAAACATTGGTGTGGTTTGGGGCAGGGTATTGTATTTGTAGGGCTGGCAAACTATCGGGCAAGCAGGCCATGGCCGCATAGCAGGTAAACAGCTTGGTATTGCTGGCCGGTACAAAATACTTATCGGCATTTACTTGGGCCACGTATTGCTGTGCAGCGGCATCGTACACGCTAATGCCCACGTGGGCATTCACCAGGGCCGTATCGGCCAGCAAACGCTGCTCACGAGCGCCCATGCGTGGGCCGGGCAACTGTCGGGTGGGGCTGCAGCTGGCTAATACGGCCACTAGCGTTGCTATTTGTAGGGCGTTTTTTACGCCCCAACGGGCCGAAGGCAATAAGCAATGGAGCATCTATCAAATGGTTTTTTGGAAAATTAAATTACTGGGTAAAACTTGGCCAACCCCGCTGCTGACCCTTTGTTTTCTGCATTTGTTATTCGAAAATAAGCCAGCCAGCGTTTTGACCGACTGCTGAGTTTAGCATCTTGAAAAGGTTATTGACGCCAAGCAAGCGATGGGCTTGATTTTGAACCTGCGCTTGATTTGCTGAAAGCGTTAAACGCATGGGTTGCGTTGGGGCATTTGTTTGTAAACAGTTGCGGCTTACTTGGGTGCAAGCCCTATGCCAGTAATGCCAGCTGGGTCTTTTGCCAGTGGTGAAATGCATCGGCTGTATGTTGGCGAAAGCGCGGTACGATTTTTTTTAGGCCAGCTTGGGCTTGGTTGCCGAGTCCAAGTATGCTGTTTACGCCTTTATTTGTGTATGGGCAAATTGCTGGGGCTGAAGGTGCTTGGTGCCATGGCCGCTCAGCTGCCAACCGGTGGTAAAGATGGATTCTGACTTTTGTTGCAAGATTATGGCTATGGTTCGCTATATCCAGCACATCTGTTGTTCGTTTTCAATTTGGATTCCCCAGATTGATGTGGTTACAAGGTATGGCTGCACGGATGTTGTTGTCGTTGTTGATTTCTAGGCCTTTTTGCCATATCGCTGTCCTAAACAGCCCGCCAAATAAATTGGTGCGGCTAGAGTACAGCATTAGTCCCAACTACGGCTTCATGCAGGCGTTCGATAAACTCAATCAAAACAACTTTTCAAGCGCTATGGTCATCTCTGATGCCGGACGTGGCCACAGGGAACAGAGTATACCAGCAAGTGGTTGTTGTGATAGTGGATTAAACTAATTTTGATGGCTGTTGTTGTTATCATCGTTGTGACAGTTTGGATGGCTGCTGTTGTTAAGAGTCACTCAGTCAT
>RDXD01000494.1 GCA_004292575.1 Bacteroidota bacterium | reverse complement strand
GAGGCGCTGCCCTGAGCCTGTCGAAGGGTCAAGGATGAGGCGCTGCCCTGAGCCTGTCGAAGGGTCGAGGTCAAGGCGCTGCCCTGAGCCTGTCGAAGGGTCGAGGATGAGGCGCTGCCCTGAGCCTGTCGAAGGGTCGAGGTCAAGGCGCTGCCCTGAGCCTGTCGAAGGGTCAAGGATGAGGCGCCGCCCTGAGCCTCTCGAAGGGTCGAGGATGAGGCGCTGCCCTGAGCTTGTCGAAGGGTCGAGGTCAAGGCGCTGCCCTGAGCCTGTCGAAGGGTTGAGGTTGAGGTTAAGGCCAAGGTTGCTTGGTTTATTTTATGTGAAGACTGCGTGGGATAAAAATGCTAGCGCTGGGCTGCGGCATTTCCGGAACACTGCAAATTGAAAATTGGTTGTCTATACAGATAATCGAACCTAACGGGCGGTGCTTCAACGTCTGATGGCGGTTGGCGGTTTGCAAGGGTTTTTATGAAAGGGCTGCGGCGTACTCGGAAATCATCAGTTAAAAATTTCAAATCCTTAACCATCCACCCCGCAAACCACGGATTTTTGAACCATTAGTGGCTGCTGCACGTTTTTAAACAACACATTATTTTTCGAACGTTATGATTTCTACTCCAGAGCATTTACATACAACCGATGCGGCGCTGGCTGCCATAGGCAGCAAAATAGCCAACCAGCAACGGCTAACGCCAAGCGAAGGCACTTACCTGTTTGAGCATGCGCCACTAGGCTGGCTGGGTGCCATGGCCAATTTGGTGCGTGAGAAACTACATGGCCACACCACCTATTTCAACCGAAACTTTCATATAGAACCCACCAATGTGTGCGTGTTTAGCTGTAAGTTTTGCAGCTATAGCCGCCTGTATAAAAACCGCGAAGAGGGCTGGGAGCTGAGCATAGACCAAATGCTGGACATTGTAAAAAGCTACGACGGTAAGCCCGTAACAGAAGTACACATTGTGGGTGGTGTGCATCCTAAAATGGACATGGCCTACTTTATTGAGCTCATACAAAAGATAAAAGCCCACCGGCCGCAGTTGCACATTAAAGGCTTTACGGCGGTTGAGCTCGACTATATGTTTCGCAAGGCAAAACTAACTGTGGCCGAGGGTATGCAACAGTTGCACCAGGCAGGCCTGCAAAGTTTGCCAGGCGGCGGGGCCGAAATTTTTGAGCCCGAAATTCGCCAACAAATAGCCGCCGATAAGGTGGACGGTGCCGGCTGGCTGGCCATACACAAAGCCGCCCACCAGCTGGGTATGCACAGCAATGCCACCCTGTTGTATGGCCACATCGAAAGCTATGCCCACCGCATCAACCACATGGAGCAGCTGCGCCAGTTGCAAGACGAAACAGGCGGCTTTAACACTTTTATACCGCTAAAATTTCGCAATCAGGATAACGACATGAGCCACGTGCCCGAAAGCACACTGATAGAGGATATGAAAATGTACGCCGTAAGCCGGCTTTACCTCGATAATTTTAAACACCTAAAGGCCTACTGGCCCATGCTGGGGCGAAACAATGCGCAAATGGCGCTGAGCTTTGGGGTAAACGATGTGGATGGCACCATTGACGACAGTACAAAAATATACAGCATGGCTGGTAGCGAGGAACAACTGCCTACCATGACCACCGAGGAATTGGTTGCGCTTATAAACCAGGCCGGTCGCTTACCCGTGGAGCGCGACACGCTCTACAATCACCTAAAAACCTACCAACAAGGCCCCAGTACGCCCATTAATGCGCAGTTAAACTGATGATTTCGCTGGCCACAATCCCAAATGCCTGCCCACAGATTACTCAGCAAGGCGGCTTTTGTAGTATTGGATGGTGCAACAAATACCCCATTTATTGGTGTAGTTTCGAAAAATTACCAATCTACGCGTTGCTGCCAAGCCTCACGCAAGCTAACGTTGGTTTTTTTTAGACAGCGCGAAAAGGGCCATAAAATCAACGGCTAGATAATAGAACCGCAGATTATTCGGCAATTTGGATACGCTACGCAAAACGTTTTAACGGGGTGCAACTCAAATTGTAGCCAAAAGTGAAGCTGTTGTTCTAACGCTGTTTTGGTCCGTGCTATAATTCGCTCCCAATTGTCGTTGGATGTCTTCCCACTATGATTTTGCATATGCTGTTCCCCAGGTTTACGCCATCGTTGCCCCGATTATTTCATTGTTTTTTGGATAACTTTTCTTTGTGTTGACTCTATGGCACCCGAACCAAAAAATCCGCGCCCAATGTTTCGGCATTCATTACATCTGGTGCTTGCCTCGTATCATAAAAGCCATTCAACCTGTTTATTGCCTGTCATGCTTCATAAAGGGCTGCTGCTGGTACCTATTCTTCGCCTATGTTGAATACTAAACTGGTGTCCCACAGTTCCATTTTCCTACCTCGTCCGAAAATTTGATATGTACACTTTTTTCTGCCCTTAGAAATTTTAAGCCGTTTTCGGTTAGCTTCGCCCACTATTATCACCAACATTTAATATTCTGAATGAAGAAAGCACTTGTAACCGGTATTACAGGACAGGATGGCGCCTATTTGGCAGAGCTTTTACTGGGAAAGGGGTACGAGGTACATGGCATTAAAAGACGCAGTTCGCTTTTCAATACCAATCGTATTGACCATTTGTATCAGGACCCGCATGAAAAAAACGTAAACTTTTTCCTGCATTACGGCGATCTTACGGATTCTACCAATCTCATCCGCATTATACAAGAAGTGCAGCCCGATGAAATTTATAACCTGGGTGCTATGAGCCATGTGTTGGTAAGTTTTAGCACGCCGGAGTACACGGCTAATGCCGACGGCATTGGCACACTGCGAATTTTAGAGGCGGTAAGACTGCTAGGCCTGACCAAGAAAACCAAAATTTACCAAGCCAGCACAAGCGAGTTATATGGACTGGTGCAAGCGGTTCCCCAAAGCGAAACAACGCCTTTTTACCCACGTTCGCCATACGCTGTGGCCAAAATGTACGCCTACTGGATTACCGTAAATTACCGCGAAGCCTACAATATGTTTGCTTGCAATGGCATTTTGTTTAACCACGAAAGCCCTTTGCGCGGCGAAACTTTTGTGACCCGGAAAATTACCCGTGCCGTGGCGCAAATAGCGTTGGGCATGCAGGGTAAATTGTTTTTGGGCAATTTGGATGCGCGCCGCGATTGGGGGCATGCCAAGGACTATGTTGAAGCCATGTGGCTTATTCTACAACAGGACACGCCCGAAGACTTTGTAATTGCTACCGGAATAACCACCCCAGTGCGAGAATTTGTAAACATGGCTTTTGGCGAGTTGGGCATTGAGCTTGAATACCATGGCAGCGGCGACAACGAACGGGCCACGGTGGCAAAATGTACCAATCCACAATATCAGCTCGAAATTGGTAGAGAAGTAGTGGCGGTAGATCCCAAGTTTTACCGGCCCACTGAGGTTGACTTACTCATAGGCGACCCTACCAAGTCGAAAGAGAAGCTGGGATGGGTCCCCAAATACAACCTTGCTATGTTGGTGAGCGAAATGGTAGCCAGCGATGTGGAGTTGTTTAGAAAAGAGAAATTGGTAAAGGAACACGGCTTCGAGATCTTCCAACAGCATGAATAAAATAGTCAAAGAGTAAAAAAGAAACAACGGGTCGAAACGGCTGGTGGGCAAGAAGTGGGCATAGATTTAATAAGAAATTTTAGGTCTATTCCACCTCGTGCTTGCAGAAAAAGTAACGCTTTGAAATGTTTTTTTAGACAAAACCCCATGGATTTAAACGATAAAATATACATAGCAGGTCACCGGGGCATGGTAGGCTCGGCCATTTACCGTTTGCTCGTAAAACAAGGCTTTACACAACTCATTACCCGAAACTCCACCCAGCTCGATTTGCGCAATCAGCTGCAGGTGGCGGCTTTTTTTGCCGACGAAAAACCGGACTATGTGTTTATGGCTGCCGCCAAAGTAGGTGGTATATTGGCTAATAACACCTACCGCGGCGAGTTTTTATACGATAACTTGATGATGCAGAATAATGTTATTCATCAAAGCCACCTGCACGGGGTAAAAAAGCTGTTGTTTCTCGGCTCATCGTGCATTTACCCTAAACTGGCCCCCCAACCACTCAAGGAAGAATACCTGCTCACGGGGCCGCTAGAAGAAACCAATGAGCCCTATGCCATTGCCAAAATTGCCGGTATAAAGCTCTGTGATGCCTACAGGCAACAGTATGGTTGCAATTTTATATCGGCTATGCCTACCAATCTTTACGGGCCAAACGACAACTACGAGCTTAATAACAGCCATGTGCTTCCCGCCCTCATCCGAAAATTTTATGAGGCCAAGGTAAACAATGCTGGCGAGGTAGTTATTTGGGGTACGGGTACCCCCAGAAGAGAGTTTTTGCATGTAGATGATCTTGCGGCTGCCTGCATGTTTCTGATGGAAACATACAACGAAGCGGGGCAGATAAACGTGGGCGTAGGTACCGATGTAACGATACTGCAATTGGCAGAGATGGTAAAAAAAGCAGTTGGCTACGAAGGCAGTATTACCCACGATTTTACAAAGCCAGATGGCACGCCACGAAAATTGATGGACGTTAGCAAGCTCACCAGCCTTGGCTGGAGTGCCGCTATAGGGCTGGAGGAAGGTATTGACAGTGTGTGCAAGGCCTTTATGACGGAGTTTTCAGCTAAAAATTATACTGAGCGGGACTATTCATCTGCCCCAAAGCCATAACATTTGCTCTTCCACTAACTCAGCTTTGTTTTTGTCCCCGCCCGTTAGAATTTACCGGGGTATAGCAATGGGCAAGTTTGGTAAAATATGCCTTAGTTGGGTCACTTTTTTCCACAAAAAAGGCTATACGGCTTGGTTGCAAACAAGGCACTGCCTTAGTACAGCATCCGCACTTTAATGGTGGCCTTTACTTTGCGCATAAGTTCAATGGCATTTTTGCTAAGCTGCTTATCCACATCAAGCACCACATAGCCAATATGCTCATTGGTAGCCAAATATTGGCCCAAAATATTGATGCTATTGTTGCTCAGCGTCATGTTCATCTCGGCCAGTACACCCGGTACATTGTGGTGAATGTGTAAAATGCGGTGTGCACCCTCCAGCAACGGCAAGCTAATGGGAGGCACACTTAAGCTGCCGTAGCTAATGCCCTTTTCCAAATAAGCCAGCAGCTTTGTGCTAACGTCGATGCCAATATTCTCTTGAGCTTCTTGGGTGCTGCCGCCAATATGTGGGGTTAGCAGCACATTGGGGATGCCTTGGAGGGGCGTAGCAAATGCCTCGCCATTTTTCTCGGGCTCTATCGGAAAAACATCTATGGCTGCACCGCCCATATCCCCTTGGCTCAATGCGGCGGCCAAAGCGTCAAGGTCCACTACCTCGCCGCGAGCATAGTTTATTAAAATGCCGCCTTTTTTGCACTGTTTTATAAGGGCCTTACTCATCAAATTTTTTGTGCTTTCCAGCTCAGGCACATGCAGGGTAATGATGTCGCTTTTACTCACCAATTCTTTTAGCGTTTTGCAGGCCACAGCGTTGCCCAGCGGTAGTTTGGTAAGCACGTCGTAAAACATTACTTTCAAGCCCATGCCTTCTGCCAGCACACTTACCTGTGTGCCAATATTGCCGTAGCCAATTATGCCCAGCGTTTTGCCCCTAAGCTCATAGCTGCCGGTGGCTTCTTTTAGCCATTTGCCTTCGTGGGCGGCCCGGTTTTTATCTACAATGCGGCGTATAAGCATAATGCTGGCACCTATAACCAGCTCTGCCACGCTGCGGGTATTGCTGTAAGGCGCATTAAATACCGATACCCCGTGCTGCACAGCCGCAGCCATATCTACCTGGTTGGTACCAATGCAAAAGCAACCAATGGCTTGTAGCTTTGGCGCGGCGGCCAAAACCCCTGCTGTAACCTGCGTTTTGCTGCGTATGCCCAGCAAGTGCACGTCTTTTATGGCATCTATAAGGGCGTCTTCGCTTAAAGCGCCGTTCATTTTTGTAACCGTGTATCCCGCTTGGCTAAAATTAGCCACTGCTGTGTCGCTGATGTTTTCCAGCAAAAGAATGTTTATTTTCTCCTTAGGGTAGCTTGTAGATTTACTCATATCGGCTGCAAATGTATTTGAAGCAGACATACCAGCCAGTGGCTATTGCACAGGCTTTCGCTGCGTTGGCGTTCAATTTGTGTGTATCTTTTGTTTTGGGCGTAAACAACACCAACCTGCCACCAGTCCCAATGGCTTGCCTACTGGGCAAATTTAGTTTGCAGCTTAGGCAGCCCGTCGCCATATTCAATGGTGCCCAACTTTTTTTATGACAAATTTTTAGCAGGCATAGCTTTAATTTGCGTTTTTCAGCTAATGGGAATACAGCACTGGTTTAAATTGTTGATGGTGGCAGCACTGGCCTGCAGCGGTTTTGGATGTGGCAATAACAGCATGGCCCGCAAGCCGGCTTACGTAAATCAACGCCGAGTACTCGATAGCAGCGAACAACGTAAATACAGCGATTCGCTTCAGTATTTCTTCGATGCGTTGCTCAATAAAAAGGGATTTAGCGGCGGTATTTTAGTGGCTAAAAATGGCGTGGTGCTTTACGAGCATTACCAAGGTTTTACAAACGCGGCTAAAACCGACAGTATTGATGCGGAAACGCCTTTTCACGTGGCCAGTACCAGCAAAACCTTTACCAGCACTGCCATTATGCAGTTGGTACGCAGCGGCAAGTTAGCTTTGAACGACTCTATTCAAACATTTTTTAAAGATTTTCCATACAAGGGTGTAACCATAAAGCACTTGCTAAACCACAGCAGTGGCCTGCCTTACTATGCCAATTTTATGCTGCGGTATGGCTGGAACAAAAACATTACTGCTACCAACGCCGATGTGCTCAATACGCTCCACAACCACCAGCCGCCTCTTGATTTTCCTACGGGAACAGCCTTTAAGTACAGCAATACCAACTTTGTGCTGCTGGCACTTGTGGTGGAGAAAGTTAGCGGACAGTATTTTCCAACCTATGTAAAGGACAGCATTTTTACGCCTGCCGGCATGTTGAACAGTTATATCTTAAACCCAACCAACACCGACCGTAACATGATGAGTTGGTCGGGTAGTGGACGACCCTACAATTTTGAGTATCTGGATGCTATTTATGGCGACAAAAACGTATTTACCACTTGCCGCGATTTGATGCGCTATGACAGTGCTATTGCTTATGAACACCTGCTACCTGCTACTTATTTGCAACAAGCATGGACCCCTTACTTCCGCGATGGCCACTACCGCGACAGTATAGAACATTATGGCCTTGGGTGGCGCCTCAAAGTGTTTAACGATTCGTTGAAGATACCCTATCACAACGGATGGTGGCATGGCAACAATGCCGTGTTTCAGCGCTTGATTGCCGATACGGCAGTAATTATTGTTACGGGCAACAGAATGAACAACCGCATTTATTCGGCGCCCATGGCTGCCAATGTTTTTCGTCCGTACTTCAACGTGTCGTTTTCAGAGATGGAGGCTTTACAAGAAACTATCGACACACCTTTGAGCAAAAGGCCGTTGGTGTTACCTTCAACCCGAAATGCTGCAAAAAAAGTAGTGAACAGGAGCAGTAAAAAAAATACACGCAAACCCAAATGACCGTTTATTCGGCAGCCCAATTTAGAAGCTGGGAGGCTTACACCATGGCCCACGAGCCCATAAGTGCCCTGCATTTAATGGAGCGGGCAGCTCATGCGGCCACAAAATGGATTTTGGAACAGCAGTATTTGGCGCAGCAATTCGTGGTATTTTGTGGATATGGTAATAATGGTGCCGATGGATTAGCCATAGCCAGACTGTTGCACGATGCAGGCAAAGATGTACAAGTGTTTTTGCTACCACATAGTCAAGTCAACTCTGCTTTTTCGGCTAACCTGCAACGCCTACAAGCTTTACAAGTTCCAATTTCCACCCTTACTACCGAGCCGGCTTTTCCCACCTTAACCCACGATCAGTTGGTGATAGAAGCACTGTATGGCATTGGCATCAACAGGCCCTTAAACGGCTTGAGTGAAGCGCTGGTGCACCATCTCAATCAGCAGCCTGCATTTACCATCAGCATCGATATGCCGGCGGGTTTGCCGCCAGACGCGTCTCTACAAGGCATCGCCATCATGGCACAGGTCACGCTTACGTTTCAAAGCCCAAAATTTGCCCTTTTTATGGCTGAAAGCGAGCCTTATTGTGGCAAATGGCATGTGCTTGACATTGGGCTTCTACACTCATTTGTGCCGGCGGAACCTGCCCATAGCCAATGGGTTTTGGCACAATTGCCGCAGTTGTGGTTAAAGACCTACCGTAAACACGCCAATAAAAGCATGCTTGGGCATGCCCTAATATCTGCCGGCAGCTACGAAAAGCTGGGTGCTGCTGTTATGAGCGCCGCCAGCTGCCTGCGCAGTGGCTGCGGCTTGCTTACCATGGCACTGCCTGCGGGTACCTTTAGCACGCTGCAAGCGGCCCTGCCCGAAGCCATGTGTATGCTGCAAGAAGATGCTGCCGACGAGCGCTTTCTAACATCGGCCAAAATTGGAGCAGTGGGAGTGGGCCCCGGATGGAGCACTGGCGAGTCCGGCATTGGCTTGCTCGAAAACATGATGGTAAGCACCATGGCACCTTTGGTAATAGATGCTACGGCACTTTATCATTTGGCCACATCACTCCATTTGCTTCAACTTCGGCCGCCTGGCACCCACACCATACTTACCCCACATACCGGCGAGTTTGCGCGGCTGTTTGGTAGTACCTCAAATGGCTTTGAGCGGTTAGAGTTGGCGCGGCAAATGGCAAAGCACTACCAGGTGTTTATTGTGCTAAAAGGGGCTTACACACAAACCATTACGCCGGCTGGGCAGTGTTACTTTAACAGCACCGGCAACCCCGGAATGGCTAAAGCTGGCAGCGGCGACGTTCTGACCGGTATTCTTACCAGCCTTTTGGCCCAGCGCTATGCACCCGAACTGGCTTGTGTTTTGGGGGTGTACGTACACGGGCTGGCAGGCGATATTGCAGCGCAAAAGTTTTCGCAGCAGGGCATGAAGGCCACCGATACCATTGCAGGCCTACCCGAGGCCTGGAAGCGTTTGGTGAGATAGACCGGTTTAAAACCTAAACAGATGGCTGTTCACAACCCAGGTTCTTGAAGTGTCAAAAGCCAGCTGAAACGATTATGTTAAGCGTCACCCCATTGGAGTATTCGGTTCTTCATCGGGGTTTGACAGCGAAGACCTCAACAAGCCACCGCACATTTTAGCACATTTGTAAGGCAAACAAAACCCAGACACAAAGCCAACCTTGCAAAAGAGCTAAAATTTGCCGACACACAGCAGCATCCCATAAATCGAAATCGCTTTAAACAGCAATACTTTTAGTAAATTTGTTGGCATGACAGCAGCGATAGACATAAAACCACTCACTAACGAGTTTCCCAGCCACTTTGCCGACAGGGTTGGACAGCTTTATGCTAAAACTGTTACGACACAGCACAAGAAGGACAATGGCCAGTTTTTTACACCGACCGAAATTGCTCACTTCATGGCGGGACTTACCAAACAAACAAAAGAAAAATTCAAAATACTTGACCCAGGTTGCGGCACAGCCATTCTTTCAAGTTCACTCATCGAGACACTTGTAAAACAGAATGAGAACTTAAAAGAAATCGAACTTATTGTTTATGAAACTGACCAAGACATTTTGCCTTACACACAAGCAGTACTTGATTATTTAGGCAAATGGCTAAAGCAAGATAAAATCAAGTTTAAGGCAACGCTTGACACTAACGACTTTGTACTTGAAAACAAAGATTGCTTTCAAGTAGCTGCGACACTTTTTTCTGAACCAAAAAATGCCACTTACGATATAGTAATTTCAAATCCGCCATATTTTAAAATATCAAAGGATGATAAACGGGCAACTGTAGCAAAGTCAATTGTTTGGGGGCAACCAAACATTTACTCAATCTTTATGATGGTTGCAACGAAACTTTTAAAAGAAG
>RDXD01000493.1 GCA_004292575.1 Bacteroidota bacterium | reverse complement strand
CACCCTAATTACCTGGCAGCGGCTTATTATGGTGGGCAGTATCTGCTCTTCGTTTTCGGCCACCAACAAAAACAGGGTGTCGGGTGGTGGCTCTTCTATCAGTTTTAGCAGCTTGTTGCCTTCTTTGCCCAAAAACTCGGGCATCCACATTACCAGCACTTTGCAGGTGGCCTTAAAGGCTTTCATGCTTAGTTTGCGGGTAATGTCGTTGCACTCGTCGGCCGTAATATTGCCCTGTTTGTTTTCGGCATTTATAAACTGTAGCCAATCAAAGCTGTTGCCGTAGGGGTTGAGTTTGTAAAACTCACGCCATTCTTTAATGTAGTCGGTTGACAGTGGTACATCGCCACTTTTTTTGGGTATAACGGGGTAGGCAAAGTGTAAATCGGGGTGCTGCAAAACGGCTGCGGCACTGTCTATACCCGTGGTGGCCGGGCTAGCAGTGGGGTTTGGGTCGTCGGCGGGTAGTGCTGTAAAGCCGCCAAACAAATCGGCCACGGCGGGGGCACTGGTGGCGGGTGGCCGGTGGCTGGGTAGGGCGCGGCTTACCAGGTTTTGGGCAAAATTTACGGCTATGGGCAAGGCACCACTGCCTTCTTTACCAATAAACAGCATGGCGTGGCTAAGGCGGTTGTGGTCAACCAGGTTTTTAAGCTGCTGCTGTATCTGCTGTTGGCCTATTACATCGGGGAAAATGGCGTCGAAACTGTTCATGGCAGCCCAAAATAAGCTACTCTGCACAGCATGGCGAAATTTTTTGGTGGATGGTGCCGCAGCGGCTGCGCCATTTTGCATGGGTACGTGCCGCAAAATGCTGAGCATTAAACCTTTGCGCTGGTGCCAAAAGCTTTGCCGCCCCTTGGGAGTTTGGTAACTGGGCAGGGCAAGATTAATATTGGCTTCAGAATTTAAGCCAGATTTTAAGGCTTTGGTTGGTTGCCCTGGTCAAAAACATCCCACTGTCGCTTAACCTTGGTGCGCATATCTACAATGCCCTTAGTTTTATGGCATGGAGGATGGCTGGGCTACATTTTACGCATGGGTCGTTTGCCATTTTTTGAGTCCCTAAGCATGGAAAAGACGGTCTTTTTGAGCTGGCTACCACATTTTTGAAGTGCTTGCCGCAACTCCTGATTTGAACAGCAGAACAGACGGTGCTGCTAAACTTGCGCTTTAACAATGATGAGAATTGATTTTGAACGTTTTAAAAACAAAGGATTGATGAAAACAAACTTGAACGGCAACGGTGTTAGTGGTGTGAAAAAGGCGTGGATGTTGGCCCTGGCGTATTTGCTGATAGGGAGCAACGCGGTATTGAATGCGCAGCAGGCACCGGTGTGGCAACAAGTGCACCCGGGTATATGGAAGGCTACTGTTGGCAAGCCTGAGAAGATAAGCTTGTTGAGCGCAGCGGCCATTAAGCCGCGGGTAAGCGCACTGGCAAAGCTGCCGGCTGCTGGTTTTCCGCTCGAAAAGGGGGCCATTAGCGTGCAAGTGGTGGATGGAAAAACCTATTTGCGTTTTCCGTTGGATAGAGAGGAGCAGATATTTGGGCTGGGATTAAATTTTCAATCGGTAAACAAACGTGGCCAAATTCTTAACCTGCATGTGGACCATTTTGGCGAAACCGACAATGGCCGTAACCATGCCCCTGTGCCTTTTTATGTATCGTCTAAGGGCTACGGTGTGCTAGTAGATGCGGCCCGCTACATGACGGTGTACGCCGGCACAGGCGTGAGAACCGACAGCAAAAACCCACCTGTGCTGAGGGATAGAAATACCGACCAACAATGGGACGCACAGCCTTATTCGGACGCAGTGGAACTGCTGGTGCCAGCAGCGGGGTTGAACTTGTATGTGTTTGCCGGGCCAACACCCATGCAGGTGGTGCAGCGCTACAACCTAATGAACGGCGGCGGGTATTTGCCACCCAAGTGGGGGCTTGGTTTTACACAGCGGGTGCCCACCCTATACACTCAACAAGACATTTTAAAGGAGGTACAGCAGTTTGAGGAGCACCGCTTCCCGCTGACTTTTATAGGTGTGGAACCAGGTTGGCAAAGCATGGCCTATCCGTGTACGTTTGAGTGGGACAGCACCCGATTTCCCGACCCCAAAGGATTTTTAAATCAACTGGCCGAAAAACAAATTACCGCTAACCTTTGGCTAAATCCCTACGTTTCGCCCAAGGGATCGCTGTATGCAAAAATAAAGCCTTTCAGCGGGTCGCATACGGTTTGGAATGGCATTGTACCCGATTTTACCATGCCAAAAGTGCGGCAGTTGTTCAAAGACCATTTTATGCGCCACCACCTTTCGCTTGGTGTGGGTGGCTACAAAATAGACGAAGTGGATGGCTTCGACAGTTGGCTTTGGCCCGATGTAACCACCTTTCCATCGGGCACCACCGCCGAGCAAATGCGGCAAACCTATGGTGTAATGGTGCAGCAAATGACGGCTGAATGGTTTAAAAGCATGAATAAACGCACTTACGGACTGGTTAGGGCTTCTAATGCCGGCGCCAGCAGTTTTCCCTATGTTATTTACAACGATTACTACAGCCACCGCGACTTTATTACTGCCTTAATCAACAGTAGCTTTATTGGGGTATTGTGGACACCCGAAGTACGGGCATCAAAATCGGCCGAGGAATGGGTGCGCCGTATGCAGTCGGTATGTTTTTCGCCCATGGCCATGTTAAATGCATGGGCCGATGGCACCAAACCGTGGACTTTCCCCGAGGTAGAAAACGCGGTAAATGAGGTTGCCAGCCTGCGCATGGCATTGCTACCATACCTCTACACCACATTTGCACAATACCATTTTGATGGTAAACCACCGTTTAGGGCCATGAATTTGGTAGAGGGTTTTGGGTTTAAACCCACCGCAGTGGCGGGCACCTTAGATGCCACTGCTAACCCCTATGCCATGGGTATAAAAACCGATGTTAAAGACCAGTATATGATGGGCGATTTTATGCTGGTGGCCCCCATGTTTGCCGGCGATAAAAGCCGAAAGGTGTACCTGCCCATGGGCAACTGGTACGATTTTTACACCGGTAAACTAGTGGGCGAAAACGAGGTGATTACCATTACACCGGGACTGGACAAAATTCCACTTTTTGTAAAAGATGGCGGTATTATACCTATGATTCCCAGTAGCCCGCGGGCACCAAAGGCTAGCGATGTGCTGCCGCTAACGGTACGCCACTATGGCACTGCGCCCGGCAGCTTTGACCTATACGATGATGACGGCACCAGCTTCAACTACGAAAGAGGGCAGTGCTCATTTACCCGACTAACGGTTCAAAAACTGGCTAATGGCCGCTTAGGCGGTACCATGCAGGCACCCACGGGCGGCAAGCCTTTTGGCTACAGCAATGCTGTGAAATGGGTGTATATGACAGAGGGCGAATAGGCGCTCTACCCTACTGCTTAAGATTACTTCAGATACTTGGTAATAGCCTCGCTGTTAGGATCTACAGAACTGCCGTAGTGCTGTAGCAGTTTCCCGTTTTCGTCCAGCAAAAATTTGTTGAAATTCCAGCTGATATTGGCATCGAGCACGCCGTTTTCACTTTTGGTGGTGAGCCACTTAAACAGCGGGTCAATGTCGGAACCTTTCACACTCACTTTTGCGGCCATCGGGAAAGTAACATCGTACTTTGAGCTGCAAAACGTTTTTATCTCTGCGTTGGTACCCGGCTCTTGGCCGCCAAAATTGTTGGCAGGGAAACCAATAACCACCAGTTTGGTTTTGTAAGTATCGGCTAGTTTTTGTAGGTCGGCGTACTGATAAGTGTAACCGCACTTGCTGGCGGTATTTACAATCAGTATTTTTTTGCCTTTATATAAGCTTAAATCCATTTGGGTGCCATTAATGTCGAGGGGCTTAAATTGGTACAAATTAGCAGCGGGTGGTGCAAACGCCATTAACGCAAAAAGTAGCAGGGCCAACGTAGGTTTCATGATAGACTAATTTTTATATGAGTAATGAATACAAAAGTGGTGTAAAAAGGTTGAATGCCGGCTGCTAAGATTGGGCTAAAGCGCGGAGTAGCGTTAGCATGCATTGCGCTCTGCCTTATAATCGCTAAATTTGAAAACATTTTAATATGAGCATTACATTCAGCCAGTTACTGGCAAAGCATCAACCTTTTTTTGGACGCATAGTTCCGTTTTCCGAAGCCAGCGAACGCTTGGTGGCCCTTGATTTAAGTACCCAAAACGGCAGCCTTACGCCTGAGGTGTACACCAGTGTCGATCGTTTTTCGGCGTTTATAGACCAGCAATTGCAGCAGGCCAATGCAAAATATGGCATTGGTGGCTATATGGAGCAGCGCAAGGTTTACAGCCAATCGGCCATTTTTATGGAACGGCAAGACCATGGGCACGCTGTGGCCGAGCGCACCCTGCACGTAGGCGTAGATGTATGGGGACCGGCGGGTACGCCCGTAAGAGCACCATGGGGTGGCAGTGTACACAGCCTGGGCTTTAACCAGCAGCCCGGCGATTATGGCGCCACCATTATTCTTCAGCACCAACTGGACGGCTATACCTTTTATACGCTTTACGGGCATCTTAGCCTATCCGATTTAAAAATTGGTGAAAACCACTACGTTAGCATTGGGGAAACCTTTGCCCATTTTGGCTCACCAAAAGAAAATGGCGGTTGGCCGCCGCACCTGCACTTTCAAATTATTCAAGATATGGAAGGCAAAATGGGCGATTATCCCGGCGTGGTGGAACTGGCTAAGGCAGATTACTACGCTCAAAACTGCCCCAATCCTGACTTATTGTTGCACTTAAACCGCTTTCTACCGGTATAATACTGGCTTTTGACACAACTGCATTTGGTGGTTTCAAAGCAAACAGTAGGTTTGCAAAAAAATTAAACAGAATTCGGCATGGAGCATACTACAAACAAAGCCACTCCCGGCTTTGGTAAAAACACAGGTGGATGGGGAATTGTGATAGTTGCCGCAGTGGCTGTGGTGCTGGCACTTATTTGCTGGAACTTTTGGAAATCGGCGGCCAAAGATGCCGACCACTACCGCTACACCGCCAAGGCC
This sequence comes from Bacteroidota bacterium, assembly GCA_004292575.1. Classification (GTDB taxonomy): domain Bacteria; phylum Bacteroidota; class Bacteroidia; order Chitinophagales; family Chitinophagaceae; genus Phnomibacter. The sequence goes on along the minus strand of RDXD01000493.1, from coordinate 5,036 downwards.
GCAGGTGGCCACGGTGCCAATGAACACGGTGGCAACCACGATGCCCATGCTAGTGAAGGCAGCGAACCAGCTATCCATGGTGACGAGTCGGAAATGGCCAGACCTGCAGACCCGGCAGGGCTAGGTGCCCTAGATGCAGCCGGTAATTTTATATATAGCACAGGCGATACCGTAAGCCTAAAACTGCCCGACGGCAACTTGCTAAAAGTAGGTAGCAAGAGCACCGAAGCCCGCCTAGTGGCTTTTCTGATGGATGAAAAAGTAGATACAACCGATAAAACAAAGGGATGGATAACCTGCGACCGCATTTATTTTGAAACCGGAAAAAATGGGCTTACTGCTAACTCGAAGCAGCAGATTGAAAATATTGCAGCCATTTTGAAAGCGTTTTCTACTGCCCAGCTAAAGGTAGGCGGCTATACCGACAATAGTGGTAGTGCCGAGGTAAACCAAAAGCTGAGTGCCGAGCGTGCCAAAGTGGTGGCCGAAGCCGTTTTAGCCAAAGGGGTAAAAAATGTAGTAGCCCACGAGGGATATGGCCCCGAACACCCCATTGCCAGCAACGAAACTAAAGAGGGCCAGGCCCTAAACCGCCGTGTAGATGTGCGGGTAGCAAAAAAATAAAAGACAATGCCTGAAAGGGCATTTTTTTTTGGCAGCGCAGCCTGTTGCAGCGCAGCAAAAAACCCAGCGAATGATGAAAAAAAAATTATGGTTGACGGTTGTGTTTTATGTGGCATTGGCAGCAGGCCAGCAGGCCATGGCCTGGGGCGTAACCGGCCACCGGGTGGTGGCAGAGGTAGCGCAGCGTCATTTATCGAAAAAGGCTAAAAAAGCCATTGCCGAGCTTATTGGCAACCAGGGGCTGGCTTACTGGGCCAACTGGAGCGATTTTGTGAAAAGTGACACCACCGGCAAATGGAAAGCTGCCGATGCTTGGCACTACATAAACATTAGTGGCAACCTGAGCAAGGAGCGCTTTTTAGACAGCCTGCCACGCATAAAGGCGCCCAATGTGTATGGCCAAATACAGGCACTACAGGCCGATGTAAAAAACACAACACTGTCTCTGCAAGCCCGCAGAGAGGCGTTTGTTTTTATTTTGCATTTGGTAGGCGATATGCACCAGCCCTTGCACGTGGGCCGCGCCGAAGACTTGGGCGGCAACCGCATACCCGTGTATTGGTTCGATAAAAAAACCAATTTGCACAGCGTTTGGGACAACGATTTGGTGGGTTTTCAACAGTATGGTTATAAAGAATTTGCCGATGTGCTTAACGTGGCTACCAAAGAACAGGTGGCTGGCTTGCAAAATGGCACTTTGGCAGACTGGCTATACGATACTTACCAGCTGGCCAACAAGGTGTATAGTATGGCCGTTCCCGAAGAGCGCCTGGGCTACAAATACAATTATATTTTCCAAGAGCCCCTTGAGCAGCAATTGCTGAAAGGTGGCCTAAGGCTGGCGGCGCTGCTAAATCAAACATTTAACTAGGGCGCTTAGTGCCGCTGCCTATTTCTATTGGTTTCGAAGTGGTAAAGCGCAAGTACGGCCGTGCCACCCAGCACAATACCCACCAGGGAGCCGGAGGTAAGCAGTTGCTCCAAAGGCGGTAGGCTTGATGTGCGCAGCCAAGTAAATAAAGCTGTGCCGCCAACGCCCATTAGCGCAAACAAAAAAAACCAAAACGGCATTAGCCACTCTCTGAAATTTTTCATGTCTTTTTTTTAGCGTGTCTACAACTGTAGAAACTGGTTCTTTATTTAAAATACCCCAACTGTAGTGTTGGCGTGCTTGCATATCCAGTGGCTGCATCGTTGTGGCAAAGCATCAATGGTATATACGGAGTGGTAGGGTGTTTTGGTACAGCATTTTTAGAATTTAAGATTTCGTTGCATAGCCCATGCATGGCAAAGGGCGCAGCTAAGCCTACCAACAAAAAATGACGACCGTTTTGGTCGTCATTTTTTGTTATTAACATTGCGGTTTCTAAGACTTACTCGGCACTTTTATCTACCAATCTAAAGCCATTGCCGTGGATGTTTACGATTTCTAGCTGATCGTCTTCTTTAAGGTATTTGCGCAACTTGGCAATGTACACGTCCATGCTGCGTCCATTAAAGTAAGTATCGCTACCCCAAATTTTCTTTAGGGCTTTATCGCGGGGAAGCAGGTCGTTTTTATGCTCGGCCAGCATACGCAGCAGCTCATTTTCTTTGGGGCTTAGGGTAATGCTCGACGACCCAATAACCAATTCGCGCAGTTTGGGGTTAAAGTGGAACTTGCCCAAATCAAACTCCATATTTTCCTGATCGCGGTTAAGCTCTTCGTTGCGCTTTAGGATGGCCTTTATTTTATGCAAAAGCACATCGCTGTCAAAAGGCTTGGTAATGTAGTCATCGGCCCCCAGCTTGTAGCCTTGTATAATGTCTTCTTTCATGGTTTTGGCACTCAAAAAGAACAGCGGAATATCGGGGTCAATGTCTCTAATTTCTTCGGCCAGTGTAAAGCCATCCATATGGGGCATCATCACATCTAGCAGACAGATGTCGTACTTTTCTCGCTGAAATGCCGCAAAGCCCAAGCGTCCGTCGCGTTCAAGTGTAACGTCGTAGTCGTTTAGCTCCAAATAGTTCTTAAACACCATGCCGAGGTTGGTGTCGTCTTCGCAAAGGAGAATTTTATACTTTTTTGTATCCATAATTGGGTTTTAAAAATGTTGGCTAAAGATAACGTCTGTGCGCATATATGCAGCAAGGATTTGTTAAGAATTTATTTTGATAGTAAAACTTATCAAATCGTTGGCGAGCTAGATTCCTTCTGCGAGCCTGAGTGATTGCCTGATTTGACTAAACATTGGCCCGCGGACTAAAAAAAATATGATTCTGAAGTCGCGAATTGCTTTTTTGGTTAACTTTACATATGTAATTCTATGCGTAGAGTCTTAGTAATTTCGTCCATCCTCTTTCTTTTCGCTTGTGAGAAACCTGACCTAAAATTAAGTTATGAAAAAAATCTTGAGCTCTTGACCATCCGTTTAGCGGAAGATTCGGAATTTGCGGACTATATGCGCTTGTGCGAAAAATTCAGAAAGGCTACTAACCGCGAACTAATGGCATTCGATGACGCGAAAGTGTTAAACAGCCTATCCAACGTCGGTTCAATTAAGCCAACAGCAAGTCAGTTGGAACTTTTAAGAGCTGCTGGATTGGGTGACGGTAAAATTGTTCGGCAAGATTTGCAATCCATCATGAGGTTAGGGAATCTTTTGGGAGCGAGGTATCCATTTTTTTCTAAAATCAAAAAGAATGATGCAAAAAAAATTTGGAATAAGCTAGATCAAGCGATCACTAGTTCAGACCAAACTGTAAACGAACCCTTCGAATCAGACGGTAAAGCAACCTTGAAAAAACGCCGTTCTGCGGCGAGTTGTGTTGGAGCATATGTTGACGGCGAAAGTGACTGTGATGTTGCTTTTGCTTTCGAGGTTGGGTTTTCAATTTTAGGTGGTGGTGTTTCATCTTTTTTGAGTACACCTATTGGCGGAATTGGCGTGGCTGTTTCAGGAATAGGTGCGGCATACGCTGCTCATTTGGTTTGTATGCGACCCGTTATCAGAGCTTATCGGGCTTGCATGGGTTATACGCCCTAAATACAGTATCATGAATTCAATAAAACAAGTAAAGCGCAAGAACGCGGTAGTGTTTTTAGCAATGTTTTTGCCGCATTTAGCTGCAAACTTCCTTTATGCTGCAAAATTAATTGATACCAGCTCTTGGTACCTCTCATTAGCCATTAGTGCGTTAATCTTCGCTCTTGGCACTCTCGCAGCATATCGACGTCTTCAAAGGGCAGGCGGTGAGGGAAACCTTACTGCCGCTGTCACGATTTCTTTGTGTGGTGTTTTTGTAGCCGTCATGGTGTACATCTACTTGCTTTAGACTCGGCTCACCTTGCATACCGCTTATCGGTCAAGGTGTGCATAAATGCCACCAAATCAGCTTGTTCCTGCGCGGTCAAGCCCAAGGGCTGTGCCAAACTGCTGTCGATATTGATGGGATTGGCCACTACAGCGCGGGGGTTATTGTAAAAGCTCACCACTTCTTCCAGTGTTTTAAACATGCCATTGTGCATGTAAGGCGCCGTGGCAGCCACATTACGCAGGCCAGGCACCTTAAACTTTCCAAGATCTTCAGGTTTTTCGGTAATGATAAAGCGGCCTGCGTCGGCAAGGGTTTTACCATCGTAAAGCCCAATGTTTTTAAACTCATCACCCGTAAAATCGGGGGTAAAATGGCAATCGAAGCATTTGGCTTTGTCGCCAACAAAGAGTTGCCTGCCGCGTTCTTCGGCATCGGTTAATGCCACAGGGCCATCGCCGCCCTCCCACATGTCCAGTTTGCTGCTGTCGGTTTCCAGCGTTTTTTCAAAGGCGGCCAGTGCCAGGCCTATGTTTTGGGCATTGGGCCGTTGGCCAAAGGCTGCCTTAAAGGCTTTTACATAGCTGGGTATGGCATTAAGACGCGCCACAGCTTCGGTTAGCGGCAGTCCCATTTCGTTGGGGTGTTCTATGGGCATAAGCGCCTGTTGCTCCAAGCTTTCTGCCCTGCCATCCCAATAAAAGATGCCTCGGCTGGCCATGTTGAGCACGCTGGGTGTATTTCGGCGGGTGGGCTTTCCGTTAATGCCAATGCTGAGTGCAGCAGTATCGGCAAAGGCAAACTGCGGTTGGTGACAACTGGCGCAGCTTATGCTGCTGTCTTTGCTCAGCAAATTTTCTAAAAACAATTGCTGGCCCAACGCGGCAGCCCCGTTGGCGCGGGGCGTGCTTTCCGGTACAAATGCCACCAACATCAGCACCGTGGTTACTAGCCCAAGCAGGCAGATCATGGTCTTCATTTTGCAAATTTATAGACTAGACTGGTGGTGCATGCGGTTATTTATTGTGGCTCATCTGCCGCAAAGACCGCTACCCTGTTGTAAAAAAAGCACGTAAAATTGCCCATTGCCCCCTAAATTCGTAAAGCATGAGCGC
>RDXD01000127.1 GCA_004292575.1 Bacteroidota bacterium | reverse complement strand
AAAAACAAAACGGCTTCATTGCTCCACACGCCCAGCCTGTTTTGCCTCCAGAAGTAGCACTTGAGCAAACCTCCCAAACTTTCCAAAGCATCTTCATAGTGAATCCAAACTATCTCGAAGAAATCAAACAGCAAATCAATAATCCTGACATTCAGCTTTTGACTTTTGCATAGCAAAATTCCAAAAAATAAGGCAGGCAGGCAAGGATATTTTCCTTGCCTGCCCGCGCTATTTTTTGTCGTTATCAAAGTTACTTCACAGCAAAAACAGCATTCGCAAAAAGCATTTTGCCATTGTACCAAAAGCCTCTGAATACAGGCGTTTCGGGTAGGTAAATGATTTTGCCCTTGCCTGCGTTTTCCACGCCAAAAGCAAAAGTATTCGGAATTTTGGCAAGCATTTGCTTGCCTACGAATCCACTCACAAGCGGATTTGTACCAAACTTGCCTACGTTCCAGTGTCCTTTAGGCAAAAGCGGATAATGTCTTTGATTCAGGCGCAACGTATAGTATGTTTTGCCCAAACCATATGCGAGCGGGTGTGTTTCGTCGAGGTCTATTTTACAGATTGCACCTGCGGTGCTTTCTGTGAGCGTATTTCTTTCGCGGTTTTCGTAGCGTTCGAGGGCTTGGGGCGACTGTTCAGTTTCGCTTTTTTCCTCTTGCATTTTCAAGATGCGTTGTCCCATAGGGCTGTTTGTGCCTTTGAAAGCCGTAAAATTCATGGCGTTGTCCAACGCTATGATTTTTCCGCCTTGTTTGGCATATTCCATCAATATTTCGCTATACGCATGGTACCTGCCCGTAGGTAAGATGAGTGTATTATATTGGGTAAGGTCGACATTTCCGAGTGTTTCGTGCTGTAAAACCGTAACAGGAAAGCCCAAATCGCGCTCAAAATGATGCCAAACCGCGCCAAATTCCACGTTTTCAGTGCCTTGCCCACCTACTATCGCTATCTTAGGCAATTTTACCACTTCATAATATTCTGAACCCAAATCATTGCCTTTATCCACGCCACCCGTAGGCAAGGCAGTGAGGTTTTTTTGGGTTTGGTTCGCCACTTCAAAGAGTTTTTTATCAAAATCCTTTGTATTTTTGTTGTCAGACCTTAGTATTACCAACGTTCCCGCAGGGTAGGCAAGGGCATTGATTTCAAAAGGATTGACGGCTTGTCTAATTTTGAAGCCCGCTTTCAGGGCTTGAGTAAGGAATCGCACATCTTCAAAATCTTCCCAACGCGCTATGTACGCAAAAGCGGTAGGGGAGAGGAGGGGCGACAAAATCTTAGTTTCAAAGGGTTGGGTAGGCAAGATTTTCTCCTTCAGCGCATACACCTCAAGTCCATAAGCAAACGGCAATGCCCACGCCGTAAGGTCATACGTTAGACTATCCTCAAGCATCGCGTGGGGTTCGAGCATGACATTCAGGAGGCGCGACTGTGGCTGATAAGCCGTAAGAATAAGGTCTTTTTCGTCTATTGAAAACTCTGTTTCTTGGTGCTTGTGGTAGGCATACCCTTTGAACTTGCCTGCCTTGCCTGCCCTGCCGATTTGGACATAATTGCGTTGTAGTAGTTCGGTTAGTTTGGCGAGCTTGCCTGCCGAATTGGTATGTTTGATGACGTAAGTTTTGTACTGACTGTCGGGTTTTTCGAGATTTTCTTGAAAAAATTGCTTAAAATTTTGCAAAAGTTTTTCTTTTTCGCGGAGCGTTACGGCTATAGTATTTTGACTTGCCTCCCAATGGTTTTGGACGCGCTTCGTGAAGTAAAGCGTATCGCCTGCACTCCGCACAATGCCCAATCCTGCCCTGATACCGCCCTGTTCGTAGGTAAGTCCAACCGCGCCATGCAGTGAAGGGTATGTATCGCCATAGCTCGGATAGAAGAAATCGTAAGTTTCTTTGGTAAAGTATGGTTCTTGCCTGCTGTCAAAATTTTGCTTGTTTTCTTTGGCGATAGTCCCCGCAAATTCGCGTTGCCACTTCGAGGCGAAAGGGTGAATCGGGT
>RDXD01000492.1 GCA_004292575.1 Bacteroidota bacterium | reverse complement strand
AAGCAGGCCGCCACCGCTGGTTTTCATTTGCTTTGCCAACAAGGTGTTTTCGGGGGGGTAAATGGTGTGCAGGCCATGGGCTAGCACGCCTACGGTGGGCAGGCTGCTTTTTACAGCGGCTTTATGGGCAATGGTGTCTATACCAAAAGCCATGCCGCTCACCACCAAAATTTGCTGCGTTTCTAAGTCTTTTATTAGTTTTTCGGTAAAAGTTTTGCCGTAATCGCTGTGGTTTCGGGTACCCACTACCGCAATTATCTTGCTGGCATTAAGGTTGGCGCTACCCCTAAAAAACAGCATGGTGGGGCTATCGTAACATTGCAGCAGCCGCTGCGGATAGTCTGGATCTGTAAGAAAAAGGGGACTAATTTTAAACTGCTCAATAAATTTTATTTCGGTTTCGCAGGAGCTAAAATTGGTATAGTTTTTAACGGCTGTAGCTCTGGCCTCGCCTATGTTTTCGAGCTTGGCCAGCGTGGAAGCCTTGGCCTTAAACACGGCCTCGGCAGTACCCAGATGGTCGATTAATTGCTTGGCTACTACGCAACCAATTTGCGGTGTTTTGCAGAGGGCCAGTTGGTAAAGGAGCTCGTTGCTCATGGGCTATAAATTCGGTTGTAGGCAGTGCTGCAAACCTTTATGCTTTGGGCAAAAAAGCGGCTTTTGCACCCCAATGGTTGATGGCTAAAACTAAAGAAAACCCGATAAAACCAGAGCTGTTTTTTTACAGGCCCACCACTTTCATTTCGGTGCGGCGGTTGCTGGCCCGTCCTGCTTCGGTTTTGTTGTCGGCAATGGGTTTGGTGCTACCAAAGCCTTTGCTGGTGAGGCGGGCGGCACCAATGCCCTTGCTGGTTAAATAAGCCACCACCGCTTTGGCGCGCCTGCTGCTGAGCAGTAAATTGTCTGCGGACTTGCCCACATTATCGGTGTGGCCGCTTATTTCTACTTTTAGGCTTGCATTTTCGGCCAGCAGCTGCACCAGCTTGTCTAGCTCCACAAACGATGCAGGGTTTAGCGCAAAGGTGTTGGATTCGAAAAATATGTTTTTTAACTGGGTAATTTGGTTAAGGGCAATGGCTTGCAGTGTAATGTTTTTTACGAAAGCGGTATCGCGGGCTTGCTCGGCAATTTCGAAAGCATCGCTGTAGTACAAATAGCCCTTGCGGTTTACGGTAAAGGTGTATGGCCTTCCCACCGGCAGGGTTACCAAATAGCGGCCCGTTTCATCGGTTTGCACCTGCTCAAGCACCTGGCCGGTGGCAATATCTTTTAACTGGATGGTACTCGGCAAGCCCTTACCACTGGCCGCATCGGCTACGGTGCCTTGCACCCACAGCGTACGTTTGGGGCGGGCGTGTAGCGGCATCTCAAAGGTATAAAGGTCCAGCCCCCCTCGGCTATCGGCGCGGTTGCTGGCGTAATAGGCACTTTTGCCGTTGGCGGTTACAATTAGGCTGCCTTCATCTTCAATGGTATTGATGGGGTAGCCCAAGTTTTGAGGCACACTCCAATGACCTGCCGGGCCTTTGCGACACAAATAGACATCGCTACCACCATAGCCCGGGTGACCGCCGCTGGTAAAATAGAGGGTTTGGTTATCGGTATGGATAAAAGGGGCGAGCTCATCGGCAGTGGTGTTGAAGTTTGGACCCATATTTTGTGCTGGGGTCCACTGGCCGTTGGGCAATCGCTGGCTGGTGTAAAGGTCTTTGCCGCCGAAGCCGCCGGGTCGGCTACTGCTAAAATAAAGCGTTTGTTTATCGGGGCTAATGCTGGGGCTGCTTTCCCAAAACTCGGTGTTGATGTTGCCACCAAGGTTAAACGGTGCGCTCCACCCGTCGGGTGTGGCATAACTAAGATAAATATCGAAATTGCCATAACCTGCGCGGCTAAGTTCGGCAGCGTAAAACAACCAATCGCCGTCGGGGCTCATGCTGGAGCCGCCCTTGCGGGGTTCTTCGTTTAGCTTGCCACCCACCGCCTTGGCCAATGCGTAATTGCCGGTGGGTGTTTTTTGGCTCTTTATAAAATCTTCGCGTATGCCCTTGCCCCGCCGCGTAAATACAAACAAGCTATCGTTAATGGTAAATGATGGATAGTACTCGCTTTGCGCACTATTAATGCTATCGCCCAAATTGGTAGGGTTGAAACTAAAACTGCCGTACTTGGCTGCAAAATCGACGGCAAATTGGTAGGTTTTAAGCCTAAACTTGGCTGCTTCTACGGTTCGCGGGTGCAGGTTAGGCTTGGATAAGAGGCGCTCTGCAGTGCTTTGTGCCGCCTCAAACCTACCAAGGGCTGCTAAGTTTATGCTGTAGGGCAACAGCATTTCTTGGGCATACACACTGTCGAGTTCGAAGGCGGTGCCATAAGCCAACACAGCGCTATCGTACTGCTTAAGCTGACCGCAAGCACCGGCCATGCTTAGCCAGGCATCTACAAAACGCCGATCCAGCGATAGGGCATTGCGCAGTAGGGTTTTACCTGCCACCATATTACCATCTTGAAGGGCCTCAACGGCCCCGTTGTAAACCGCTTGGGCTTTTCGGGAAACCTTTTCGGGGTTGTACCACTGGGCTTTGGAAGCCATTGCCCAAAAGCTGAATGCTAAAAATATAATGCTGTGTTTCACGGCCATGAAGGTAAAGTCAACCGTGCGAAGGGGCGGTTCCATTTTTTGTTAAAAAAAAACCACCGTGTGAATTTCAAAGCGGCCACCTGCCTAATATTTATTTAGAAGTTGATGGTATAGTGTGTAATTTTGCACCAAAGTTGCAAATAATTAGAAAATGGGACTTTTTTGCAACATCCCTTTGTTTTAGAATGCATACACGGCGGCTAATAATCATTTTTTGGATCTTGATGGCCCAATTGGGAGGTACGGTGGTGCAAGCGCAGTGCAACCACCGGCTTTTTGGCCGGGTTACCGATGCCGATACACACGAAGTGCTGCAAGGCGCCGTGGTGACTATTGGGGCTTTGCGCCTACAAGTGCTTACGGATAGTTTAGGCGCTTTTAGCCTGCCGGGCCTTTGCGTAGGCACTTACGATATAGAAATTTCGCACATCAGTTGTGGCAAGGTGGCCTACCATATACACCTAAAAGGCGATGCCCGCTACGATGTACAATTGCCACACGCCGCCAATGCCTTGGCGGATGTAAACGTGGTGGGCAGTAGTGGTAGCAAAGGCCTGGCCATTGGCGGTCAAATAAAGGGCCGCGCATTAGAGGCCAAACGGGGGCTAAGCTTGGCCGAAAGTTTGCAAGAAATTAGCGGCGTAAGCATTTTGCAAACCGGCACCAATATTTACAAGCCAGTAATACATGGCTTGCACAGCAACCGTGTGCTTATTTTAAATAATGGCATACGCCAAGAAGGTCAGCAGTGGGGCAGCGAGCACGCCCCCGAAGTGGATGCTTACATTGCCAACCGCCTGAGCGTGATAAAGGGTGCAAGCACGCTACGCTATGGTGCCGATGCTATTGGCGGTGTGGTGCTGGTGGAGCCGCGCCTGCTGCCTGCCGTGCCCGGTATTTGTGGCGAACTGAATTTGGCTGCGTTTAGCAACAATGCTATGGGCGTGGTTAGTGGCATAGTTGAGGGCAATTTAAAAAAGCATCCCGCTTTTGCGTGGCGCTTGCAAGGCACTGCTAAGCGGGGCGGAAATGCCCGCACACCACAGTACTGGCTGGCCAATAGCGGCATTACCGAGTTCAACTTTTCGGCCACTGCCGGCTGGCGCATGGCCCACAAAGGCGTAGAAATATTTTTTAGCCAGTTTAATACCGAGTTGGGTATTTTCTCGGGGTCGCACATAGGCAATACCACCGATTTAATTACGGCCATTAACAGTGGCAGGCCTGTTGATTTTTATACGCAACAAGGTTTTACCTACGCCATAGATAGACCTAAACAGGTGGTTCAACACAACCTGGTGAAGGTGAAAGCCTTTATAAATACCGGCAAGGCGTCGCGTTTAAACGTTGTGCTGAGTACGCAGTACAATAGCCGAATGGAATATGATGTAAAGCGGTTTCAGGCCGTGGAAAGCGGCCCGCAGTTGGATATAGGCTTACTAACCACCGCCGCCGATGTGGTTTGGGACCACTACAAGGGTGAAAAGTGGCGGGGCACCATCGGCACCACAGCCTCTTATCAGGCCAACGATTATTTCCGACGCTTTTTTATACCCAATTACAAGAGCGTAAATCTGGCGGCCTTTGCCATTGAAAAATACAGTACTGGCCCGTGGGAAATAGAAGCCGGCTTGCGCTACGATTACAGAAGCTTGTACGACATTACCCGCAACAACGGCGCAAACTTTGCTAACCAAAACTTTGGCAGTGCCACCGGCAATGTATCGGTAAACTACAAACCCGGCCCGCGTTGGTTGGTGCAAGCCAGTGCCAACAGCGCTTGGCGCCCGCCGCAGGTAAACGAGTTGTTTAGCGATGGCCTACACCACGGGGCGGCACGCATAGAAAAAGGCGACCAAACGCTAAAGGCAGAGCGAGCCAATGGTTTGATGACGCAAGTAAACTACCAAGGTAAACGGTTGGTGATAGAGGTAACTGGCTATGTAAAATGGATTGATAATTTTATTTATCTACGACCTACCTACCCACCCCAGCTTACCATTAGGGGTGCTTTTCCATCGTTTTTGTATGCCCAAACCAACACCCGCCTACACGGGTTGGATGCCTTAGTACAATACGCCATTAGCCAACACCTACAGTGGAGCGGCAAAGCCAGCTTGGTAAGGGCCTGGAACCTGAGCCAGGGCGACTGGCTTATTCAAATGCCGCCAGATAGATTAGAAAACGCTTTAACCTACACATTTGGCGGCGGCACCCGATGGACAAACAATTATGTGAAGCTGATGGTAACCCATGTGGCCCGCCAAACCCGGGTGCCCGCCTCGGGAAATATTGAAATAATGAAACCCAACGGCAGTTTGGAAATGGCTAGCGACTATGCACCGCCGCCACCAAGCTATATGCTGCTGGGTGCCGAAGCGGGTACCACCGTTATGATGGGTAAAAAGCCCGTGGGCCTCGTGTTTACGGGCACTAATCTTACCAACAACCGCTACCGCGATTATATGAATGCCTTTAGATATTTTACCGATGAAATGGGCATTAACGTAGCCGTAAAAGTAAAAGTGCCATTGGGCAAACCACTAACCATGCATTAATTATTTTTTAATAAAACCAACAACAGTTATGAAAAAAAACACCCTCTCCAAATTGATGTTTTTGGCGCTAAGTGCCACCGTGCTGGCCACCGCCTGCAAAAAAGAAAAAGACGATGAAAATGAAGAAGAACTAATTACCACCCTGCGTGTAAATGCCAGAGAAGCCGGTACCACCACCACTACAAGCTTTTTGTTTAGGGACCCCGATGGCGATGGTGGCGCAGGCCCTACCCGGTTTGATACCATTAGATTGGCACCTAACAAAACTTACAACATTACCTTGGAGTTCTTAAACGAATCTGTAACCCCTGCCGAAAACATTACCGACGAAATTTTGGCCGAAGCAGGCGACCACCAAGTGTATCATGTGCCAGCCGGCGTAAACATTACAGTTAATACCTTTAACGTGGACGCTGCTGGGCTACCCCTTGGCACCACTGCCAACTGGGTTACCGGTGCAGCAGGTGGTTTTGGCACGCTTAGAATTGCCCTAAAACACAAGCCTGGCCAAAAAACCGCTGGCGACGCCATTACAAAGGGCGAAACTGACATTGACGTAAATTTTGTAACCCGCGTGCAATAGGCTGCAACCATTGCAAAGTCTTTGGTTTGGGGGCCGTTTCAGCTTGCTGGAACGGCCCCTCTTGGTTGATAGTGGGTAAGGTTTATACAACCGCAGATTGCGCAGTGCAGGCACTGTGGAATCTGTGAAAAAATGAAAAACTAAAGCGTTTAGAAGGAGAAATGAAAAAACGCTTCGTATAGACAACCGAAGATCTTAGCCTTTCGGTTGAGTTTTTTTTCCGTAGCCTACCGAGAAAGAATGACGATAAGCAGCCTGTGCTTCCCGCCTGCTGTGGTTTGTTTTTTTTGACTATTGTGGCCCCGAAGCGGTTGGAAAAACTTGGTTTAGGGCTTGCTGCACCAAAGGCATAAGCAAAGCTTTAGTGGCCTTTAGCGCCGCCGCCGACGGGAGGGATTTGATGGCAGAATTACCCGCGGACTTCGATAGCTTTTGCCCGTTGCTATTGGTAAGCAACGGATGGTGGAAATACTGCACCGCTTCAAAATTTGGCAGTTTGAGTGCTTGGGCTAAAAAACACTGTGCCGATGTGGAAGGCAGCAAATCGTAGCCGCGTACAATGTGCGTAACGCCGTAGTGGTAATCATCAACAACCGAAGCCAGTTGATAAGCCGGCAATCCATCTTTTTTGCGCACCACAAACGGGCCCATGCTGCTGCCCAAGGCGTAATGCTGTGGCCCCATAAAGCCATCAATAAAAGCCACGATAGTTTGTGCAGGCACTTTTAGACGCCATGCAGCTTCGGGCGTTTGCAGTGGCAAATGCTGTTGTACGCACTGGCATTGCCCTGCTGTGCCGGTACCTATGGGCACCGCCAATGCGCGGCGGGAGCAAGTGCAGGCATACACCCAATTGGATGAAGCCAGTAGGCTTAAGTAGTGCGCATAAAGTTCTATTCGCTGAAGCTGCGAGTGATTGTTTACAAAATCGTCGGTGTTTTTTGGCCCTTCTTGCCAGGCAATGTCAATGGCTTCGAGGGCAAAAAAAATAGCGTCAATATAGGTGGTGCGGCTTCTGGTTTGGTCTATATCGTCTATGCGCAGTCGTAAAGTGCCACCCAACGCAATGCACAGTTGCTGTGTAAGCAAAAAATTAAACAAATTGCCGGGGTGTAAAAAACCGCTGGGCGTTGGCGCTATTCTAAAGTGGGGCTTATTTACGACCAATGGCATTGTAAATGCTTTGCAACCTGCCATTGGCATACGTATCATTACCCAGTTCCCAAAACATGATGCCTCCCAGCTTGTGTTTCTTTACATACTTTACTTTCTCTTTCAACGACCGATTGTCGTCGAAAGTAGCAAACTCGCCTTTTGCGGTGTTGTAGGCAAAGCGTGCTTTTACGCTTTTGTCCCAGTGGTAAACCCAGCCACTATCGGGGTTTAACCGTTTGCCAAATGCCTTGTAGTCCACGCCCCATTTAAACACGCCTGCTTGATATAAGCCATTACCCTCGGGCGACACCTGTTTCCAAACACGGGCGTAAAAGGCTGCACCCACCACCAGTTTTTGAGATTCCACACCGTGGGCCAGCAGCCATTGCACGCACCTGTCGGTACTTTGTGTTTGCTGCGGGCTGCCCATTAGCGGCGTGTGGTGTCCGGTAACCTTGCTATAGCCGCCCACCAAATCGTAAGTCATTAGGTTAATGTAATCCACTAGCGGAGCAACGGCCTGCCAATCAACACTTTGTTCCAAATATTTTGTAAAGCCGCCTGCTGCAAACGTAATTTCATAGCTGTTACCCAAGGTGGTGCGCAGGCGCTTCACCAAATCGGTAAAGTTGTCCTTGTCGGCAGGCGAAAAAGCATGTCCGGGTGGCCCTTCAATGGCTGGATACTCCCAATCTAAATCAATGCCATCCAGCTGTGTGTTTTTTAGAATGGCGAGTGTAGAATTGGCAAACGCCTGACGCCCCTCGGCAGTAGAGAACGCCTGTGAGCAGGTATAGCATCCCTCCCAGCCGCCCAGCGAAATGTTTATTTTTAGGCCCGGAAAATTGGCTTTTAAGGCTACAATTTTTTTTACTTTGGCTTCTTGCGCCGGGCTGTCAAAACTTAACGCGCTGCCTTTAAGGTGCAGAAAACTGTAAATGATATGTGTTAATCCTGCCAAAGGGTACTTTGGCAGTTCCTCGGCACTACCCGTGTAATACGCAATTACTCGGGGCCGTACCTGAGCCTTGGTTGTGCTGAGTTGTACGGCACAAAACAGGCCAACCAATGCGGTTTTAAATAATAAGTGCATAAAAGTTGGATTTTTTGTAAACATATCAGCTATTTCTGGCATGCCGCAAACTTCGACTTTTTCAGCATTTTTTTTGATGCTTTTCGAACCCATTTGTACCCTTCTGCACGCGCAGAGGCTGCTTTAAAAACAACGGTAAAAATGGGATGCTGCTTATTTGCCTTTTCCAAAAAACTTTAGTTGGCGCACCTCTTTATCGGTAAGCATGCGCCACTTTCCGCGCTCCACATTTTTTTTGGTCAGGTTGGCAAACATTACCCGATCTAGATTTTTTACATCGTAACCCAAGTGCTCGAACAATCGGCGCACAATGCGATTGCGACCGCTGTGTATTTCAATACCAATAACGCTCTTATCCTTACTGTCTGCATAGGCCAAACTATCCACCACCACGGGCCCATCCTCTAAGGTTATGCCGTCCAAAATGCTTTCAAAATCGGCTTTGGAGAGTGCTTTATCCAATCTTGCTTCGTATATCTTTTTCACCTCAAAACTGGGGTGGGTAAGGCGTTGGGCCAAATCGCCATCATTGGTGAGCAGTAGTACACCGCTGGTGTTGCGGTCTAGCCTACCCACGGGGTAAATGCGTTGGTCGGTGGCTTTGGCCACAATATCAAGTACGGTTTTGCGACCCTGCGGGTCATCTAAGGTGGTAATAAAATCTTTGGGTTTGTTGAGCAGCACATATACCAAATTTTTTTGCTGCACAATCCGCTTTCCTGCCACGGTTACCACATCGCCGGGTTGCACTTTGTAGCCCGGCTCTTGCACCACAACGTTGTTCACTTTTACCTTGCCCGCCTTTACCAGTTCGCCGGCATCACGCCGACTGGTTACACCACCATGCGCCAAATACTTGTTCAATGGCATAATGGGTTCATCGCTGATTGCTTTGGGAACTGCTGCGGGCTTGGGCACGGATTTATTTTCTACCGGTATTTGCGCCTGTTTAAGTGGTTTCCGTTCAAATGGCACCCCATTTTTTAAGCTAGGCTTGGCATTGGCGGCACCACTGTTGCGCGGCTGTGGCTTTAGGGTTACAGTTTGGCCAGTAGTAGTTCGGCTAGGCTTTTTTCCCTTGGCGGGGGCGGGTTCAGGCTGCTTTGGTGCTGCCGTATCGCTGGCTGGGGTTGCACTGGCTGCTTTGGCAAATTTGGTGTAGCCACCGCTGGGCTTGCTGCGGCCTTGGGGCGCTGGCGTAACCGCTTGGGTTTTAGGGTTTGTTGCCTGCCGTGCCGCTGTTGGCGGTAAGGGTCCGGTAGTTTTAGGCGGCGCGGAAGTACCGGGGCTGGGCACAGGTTTGCCGTAGCTTTTTTTGCCGGGTTGAAGCCCAGCTTTGCGGTCATAACTCTGCTGCTGCAAGCCTTGCTGCTCAAACGCCAGCTTTTTAGCCGCCCGATCGGCACGTTTCTTTTCAATAAAAAACTCTTCGCGAGCTTTTTTCACTTTCTTTTTATCTTGCTTGAGCAGTTCCTTTTTTTTGGCGCCCTTCAGGGGTTTGTTTATAAACTTGTCGAAAACTGACTTGGCCATGGGTTTGTTGATTTTGCCACTTTGCAGCGGGGTGGAGTAAAATGCAGCAGGAACATTGGCCTTGGCTCAGGCTCCATGCTTCCTATAATACTACAAATATCTTTTAAAAATTGCAGAAAGCCCGCCGAAATTTCGACGGGCTTTCTAACCAATTGTCCTTTACAGCTGCTTTTTTTAAAAGAAACCGTTGGGCCGTTAAACCACATTGGCTGACGGGCCCGGCATATTTCGGCGGCGGTGGTGTTGCATTTTTTTCAATCGCTTGGTCTGAATTTCATTAAACTTAGCCTTTTGTTCCGCGGTGAGCAAGGTGTTGATACTGGCTTGCATTTGGCTTTTCAAGCGCTGCAATTCGGCTTGCTTGGCACTTCTATCAAGCCCTTCTTTCTGCCGCAGTGCAGCCCCGCGGCTTATTTCTCACCGGCTTTGAGGAATTTGCTGACATTCACGCCGTATTTGGCAGCGGCGGCTTTCAAGTCCTGCCGGGCGGCTTCACCTTCTTTGTTGATCGCCTGCATGCGCTCCTGGACGCCGCTGAGGGCTACCATGACGGCCGGATTGGCCTTCATGTAGGCTTCCACCTCAGCCTTGCCGCTGGGGATATCGGCAGGGACGGCCTTTATCACTTCGGCGGTTTCCCGGG
>RDXD01000491.1 GCA_004292575.1 Bacteroidota bacterium | reverse complement strand
GGGCGGCGCCTCGACCTCAACTCTTCGACAGGCTAAGGGCGGTGCCTCGACCCCGTCCGACCAGGTCGTCCGGGCGGGCTTAACCTTACCCTTAACCTTGACCTTGACCTCGACCTTACCCTCAGCCTTAACCTCAATCTTACTTACCTTAGCTGCTTAAACCATAAAACAGCACAATATGATTACCACCACCACCAACAACATCGAAGGGCGGCCCGTACAAAAGTATCTCGGCGTGCTTAGTGCCGAAACCATTATTGGCGCCAATATTTTTAAAGACTTGTTTGCCGGCATCCGCGATATTGTGGGTGGCCGCAGTGGCACCTACGAGCGGGTGTTGCAAGAAGCCAAGCAAACCGCCATGAGCGAGCTGGAAGAAAAAGCCCGCAATCTGGGTGCCAACGCCATTGTGGGTATCGATTTAGATTTTGAAACCGTAGGCACCGGCAATATGCTCATGGTAATAGCCACCGGCACGGCTGTAGTAGTGTAGGGCATACAGCACAAGCGGCCTACTCAATGTAATCTTTTCTTCCCATTGGCCGTACGGCGGCTGTAGTTTCATGGCCTTTTTTTAAAAGCCTTTTGCATAGCACCAATCCGGTGCAACTGCAAACGGCTTTTTTTGTGCAGCCCTGTTCGCATGCTTGCGGGGTTGTGCCGGCAGCCACCGCAAAGCTGGCGCACCATTACACGGCAATGCCGGCACAAAAAAAACCCCTGCAGCCGCACCAATAGTAGGATTGTCCACAGGGGTAAAAAGAAAACAAAGATAGGGATTTTACACAAAAAAGCAAGTTAACCCAGTGCAGTTTGCGTGGTGTTTCCTGCTGTAGGCGGTTGGTTTTGCAAGGCTTTTAGGGCTGCTTCGGCACGGCGGTTAGCCACTTTCTTTTTGTAGGCAAACCATTTATCGCCCTGGGCCCAGCGCAGCAAATCATCCAACTTGCGCTGTATGGTTACGTTGTAGGCACCCCGCAGTATGGTGGGCAGGTTGTGCCCCAGGGTGCGCACACTCAGGCCAAAGCCACCCTCCACATATTCCACATGGTGCCAGTAGCCGCTTGGCATAAACAAGGTGTCGCCATGTTCAAGCACCGCCGTGCACCCCTTGGCATAGCGCATGGCCGGGTAGGTTTCAAAGTCGGGTTTGTCTATATCCACCGTGCTGTGCACATTAAAAGGCAGGCGGTAAAGCAGGCTGCTTTGGTTGGGCGCAAACAATACCACCCGCCGCTTGCCCGTAAACTGCGTCAAAAACACATTGCTCAGATCTATATCCATGTGCATGCGGGTAACGCTGTGCTTGGGGCCAAAAAACATAAAAGGTATCTTTAAGTAGCGGCCAGTTATGTTGGGGTAGCCAAAATCTTTCAGCAGGTCGGGCTTGTGCTTAAACACCGGAAACAAAAACAACCGCAAGTCGGTGGGGTCGCGTTCTATCAAATCGAGGTATTCGTTAAACTTCATTTTGGCATGCGCCACCGCCAGTGTTTCGCTGGGGTTGGCTTGCTTGCTGCTAAACAGGCTTACCTCAATATCGCCCATGCTTTGCCTAAAATAGTCCATCGTCCACTTCTCATAAGCCGGATACTGCTTCCACAAGCCACGCAGTACCACGGGCTTTTGCGGGTTTAAGTATTGGCTTTCAAATGTTTTGCGGGTTATGGTGCTGCCATCCACAATGGGTATTGGCGTATTTATGTCCATCATATTACGTGCAGGTTAATGCCGCAAATTTAGTGCCTCCACGCCAACAATGGTGGTGCCAGCCGCTTATGTTAACAGTTTGTGGGGCTCACCCCATCAAAACTTTTTCAGTCGCTCTATTTTGTGCATATTTACCCACTCGTTGTCCACCCCTTTTAAAACACCGTATAATGCAAAAAGTAGAGTTTGGCTGGCACAGCCCCGCCGTTAACCAGCACATGCCCATTGTTACCTATGGCCACCACGGCTTTGCCCTGCTGCTGGTGCCCACAGCTGCTGCCGATTATTTAGAGTACGAGCGCTTTCAACTCATTGATGCGCTGGCACCCCACATCAATTCTGGCAAGTGCAAGGTGTACAGCATCAATAGCCTCAACAACCAAAGCTGGATGAACAAGCCCATGCAGGGCGCCCACAAAGCCATTAGGCAAAACCAGTGGAACCAATACGTGTGGAACGAGGTAATACCGCACATTCGCCTTACCAGCAGTGCCAGCACCCCCATTGTGGTGGCCGGTGCCAGTTTTGGAGCCCTCCATAGCATGAACCTGTTTTTAAAGCGCCCCGACCTCATCAATGGCGTCATTGCCATGAGCGGTGTTTACAACCTTATGGAATACACCGATGGTTACTACGATGATCAGGTCTATTTCAACAGCCCGGCCCACTACATGCCCAACCTCACCGACCATTGGTATCTCGAGCACATACGCCGCAGCAAGCACATCCACATATTTAGCGGCAGCGGCCCACACGAGGCCCCCGATGCCGCCCGCCAGTTTGCAGGCACCCTTTACAACAAGGGCATTTGGTACGAGCTCGACATTTGGGGGCAAGAGTGGAAACACGATTGGCCCACCTGGCGCAAGGTGCTGCCACACTACCTCGAAACCCGCTTTTAGCCCGGCACAAGCATCAGTTGGCGCAGGTCAACTACCGCTGTAGGTGTTGGCCTGCAGCCAGTTTTATGCCCCTTAAAAAAAAGCCAAAAAATTGGGGGCTGTAAACTGCATACCCGCCATTGGGCCTCGGTAGCGGCTGCTTCGGGCTGCGGCCTGTGGGTGCGCAGCCTGGGGCAAGCCCCGCTGCACACCCACAGGCTACCCCTGCGCATCCGCCAGCCCTTAGGCCGCAGTGCATATCCCACCACGGTGGCGCCTACTGCCAAAGCGCAGTTTTGCTGCTATTTTATACCTTTAGGCCATTTTCATGACAACACCCGCAGGCAAAATCATCATCATCACCGCCCCCAGCGGTGCCGGCAAAACCAGCATCACCCGGCATTTGCTACAGCAAATGCCGCAGCTGCAGTTTAGCATCAGTGCCACCACCCGGCAGCCACGTGCCACCGAGCAGCACGGTCACGATTACTACTTCCTATCCGAGCAAGATTTTACCCAGCGCATTAGCGATGGCGATTTTCTGGAGTGGGAAATGGTGTATCATGGCAAGTATTACGGCACGCTACGCAGCGAGGTAAGCCGCATTTGGGCACAGGGTTGCATACCCATTTTAGACATTGATGTAAAAGGCGCCATACACGTGCAGCAGCAATACCCCGGCCAAACCCTGGCATTGTTTATTGAGGCCCCCAGCATTGATGCCTTAGCAGCCCGCTTGCAGCAGCGCGGCACCGAAACCCCCGAAACCATTCAAACCCGTCTCAACAAGGCCGCTTACGAGCTCAGTTTCAAAAATCATTTCGACCACGTTATCGTCAACAACCAGTTGCCATTGGCCCAGGCGCAAGCCATGCAATTGGTGGCCAATTTTTTAGGCCTCCCGCCCACGCCATAACCTTCCAAGTGTAAGGTGCGCCTTGGGCATTGGCCCCAAGCGTACCTAAGCCGCAGCGCAGCACCCAAGCCAGCCGCTTAGTGGCCAGCCAAGGCTATGCGCCCGTAGGCGTGGTGGTGCAGCGGGTGGGCGAGGTATTGAAAAGGATTTTGCCAAAGTAGCCTGTAAAAATTAAAATGCTTTACCATTTTTATACGTGTTAAGGCTTTATTTTTGATGTAACAAATAAAATATATGGCAAAAATTGCAGGCGTAGCCACCACTAAAAACGCAAATGGCGAAATAGCAACCATTACCATCAACATGAAAAAACACGGCAAAGCACTAATGCCAATTTTTAAAGAAATGGGCATTTTAGAAAAAACGCAATTTGAAAAAGAGTGCGAAAAAGCAATAAGCGTAGAGGAAACATTTAATAAAGTGCATGAGTATATTAAATCATTGCCATGGAAAAAGTAATAATACTACCATCTGTTGCAGATATTATAAACACTTTAGCAGCAAAGCTTTTCTATAAAAATTATTTTTCATTTTTAGAAAATGCCATACAATACGCAAACAATCTAAAAGGTTTTATTTATTCTATCCCCACTCAAAAGCATTACCAAACAAAACGGCCTAAATATGGCAAGCTTTACGCCAGGTACAAACCCAACAGCCACACCACTTACTCCATCACTTTCGACACCAACGGCGAAACCTATTTAGTAAAAAAACATCATCAGCAACCACACCCCGCAATACCCGCGCTACATCAAAGGCATAAAATAACCTCTATATCTATGCGCTGCTTAAATACAAAGCCGTTATCGATAGCGGCCTAGGAATAGGTGGCCAACTCAAAACAGACCCCCAAACACAACCCATTTGGGAGTAGAACCCGCACCTTCCAAGCTGGACAGCATGCAAATTTTCGAGCTTTGTGCAGATTGCATCCGCCCAGGTGCAGCACCAGCCAAGCCCGTCGGCTTGCAAACCCACGGACTATCTTTAGCAAACCTCTGGGCCTTATGCTACGGTTTAACCCATCATCCTGCGTCCGACACCGGTTGCTAATCACAAAAAATTAGTCGTTCTATTGGTTTAGACATCAATTAGGTTAGCGCTTCCGCGGTTTTCCTGCGCATACCGAGTGTTTTGTTGCCTAATTTCACTCTGGCCATCCAATAATTCAAGGGCTAAACATTGGTTCAATTGTTTACCCAAAAAAACGCCATGGATACGCCTTTCGCCCCTGGCCCGCGTCATCATCCTTAGATTTTCTGTAGTGCCTGCAAGTATATCGTTTTCAATCCTTTTTGCACTAACTTGCCGGGCCCAAAGCTGTTGGTTGGGGCGCTTGTTTTGCCATCAACTGCAGCCTTTGGAATCAGCCTAAAACTCAAAATTTCATCATCATCCGTATTTGCAAAAAAATACTCATTTAAACCATTTGTTATGACCATAAGTTTCCACGGCGCTGCACGCACCGTTACCGGCAGCAAACACCTCATTACGCTTGCCGATGGCCGCAAGCTGCTGCTCGATTGTGGCATGTTTCAAGGCATGGGCAGAGAAACCGATGGCCTCAATCGGGATTTCGGTTTCGATGCAGCCGATGTGGATGCCATGATATTAAGCCACGCCCACATTGACCACAGCGGCCTGCTGCCCAAGCTGGTAAAAGATGGCTATTTAAAACCGGTGTACTGTACGTCGGCCACCAAGGGCCTGGCCACCATCCTTATGGAAGACAGTGCCGGTATTCAAGCCAACGACCTTAAATACGTAAACCGCCGATTTGCCCAAGAAGGCAAACTGCTGCTGCAGCCCCTCTACAGCGAGGCCGATGCGCTGGCGGCCAGTGCCTTACTCGAAGCCCGGCCTTATGGCAGCTGGTTTGCAGTTATGCCGGGTGTGGAAGCCATGTTTACCGATGCCGGCCACATTATTGGCAGTGCATGCGTGCATCTCAAAATAAACGATCAGGGGCGCCAAGTAAGCCTCACGTTCAGTGGCGATATTGGCCGCTACCACGACACCATTTTAAAAAGCCCTGAGCCCTTTCCGCAGGCCGACATCATTATTATGGAGAGCACCTATGGCGATAAGCTGCACGATGTAATTACCAGCAGCATCGACCAATTGTGGGCCCACGTGCAGCATACCTGCATAAAAAAGAAAGGGAAGCTCATCATTCCCGCGTTTAGTGTGGGCCGCACCCAAGAGCTGCTGTATGCCCTCAACCAACTCGAGTTAGAAGGCCGCTTGCCCAAAGTAGATTATTTTGTAGATAGTCCGCTTAGCCGCGAGGCCACCCTAGTGGTAAAAAGCCACCCCGAAAACTTTAACGAACACCTGCAAGAGGTGTTAAAAACCGACAAGGATCCCTTCCAATTTGAAGGGCTTAAATTTGTACGCACCGTAGAAGAAAGTAAGCTGCTCAATTTTAGACGCGATCCCTGCGTTATCATCAGCGCCAGTGGCATGGCCGAGGCCGGGCGCATAAAACACCACATCAGCAACAACATCGAAAACAGCCGCAATACCATTTTGATGGTGGGCTACTGCGAGCCCAACTCGCTGGGCGGACGCCTAAAGCGAAAGCCAGCCGAGGTAAACATTTTTGGCTTGCCGCACGAGGTGCATGCCGAAATTGTGGAAATGAAAAGCATGAGCGCCCATGGCGACTACGAAGACATGCTACGCTGGCTTAGCTGCCAAAATGCCGCCGCCGTGCAGCAGCTGTTTTTGGTGCATGGCGAGTACGATGAGCAGTTGAGCTTTGCCAAGCGCATCCGCCAAAAGGGCTTCAAGCATGTTTCCATACCCGAACAGCACAGCACGGTGTTGGTATAGGCTGTGCTAAAATGGTTGGGTTAAAGCTTGCAAAACGGCAACCACATCAACCGTCTTCGTCATCAGTTGCCACAGCCAGTCCAAATTCATCTTTGTAAACCCGCACCAACAGCAAAAACAGCGACAGCAGTAGGGGCCCAAATATTAACCCCAAAAAGCCAAACAGATTGAGGCCCACAATCACGCCAAATACTGTAATCAGCGGGTGCACATCGGCCAGCGATTTCTGCAATACAAAGCGTATTACATTGTCGCTGCTTCCAATGGGCACCAGTCCCCAAAATATAAGCCAGTAGCCGGTTTGCATATTGCCGGCAGCAAATTGCAGTATCACAATGGGCACCCAAACCGCCATGGTACCCACAAAGGGAATTACCGATGCTATGCCAGTTATAATGCCCCACAAAATGGGTTCGTTTATCCCAAAAAGATAGTAACCTATTGTGGCAATAATGCCTTGTATGGTACCCAATAATGGTATGCCCACGGCATTGCTTACCACCATGCTGTTTACCTCTTGCAGCAACTTTGCGGTGTTGGTGGATTTAAAAGGCAAGTTTTTGCGCAGCCAGCGTTCCATATTGCCACCATTGGTAAGCATAAACCACAATAAAAAATACATCACCACCAGGTTGGTAATGGCGCCAACGGTTGAACCCAGTACATTCTTGCCCGCGTTGGTCAATGCCAATTCAATTTTTTCTACGTTTACATCACTCAGTATTTCAATGTGAAACCGGGTTGACAGGTAGCCTTCAATTCTTTTTATGGCATCGGTAATTTGCGATTGGTCCTCAATAAATGGTGTTAGTTTTTTAATAAGAATATTTATTACAAACACAAACGGCATCACCACCAATACTAGCGATCCCAACACCAGCAAAAGCGCGGCTATCCACGACCGCCATTTCCACCCAAAAACCATTTTAAACATGGCCCTACGCAGCAGCATATAAAGTGCCACGGCGCCCAAAAAGGCACTTAGCATAAACGCCATTTCGCCGTAGAGCACAAAACCCAGTGCCAACACCAGTGCCAACATCAGTATCTGTCTTATCTTATTGGGGTGTATCATATCGTTTTCCAACATAAAAATTAAATTAAACGTGCTGTAAATATTTGATATACAAGGCCAGTAAAAGTGTGCTAATTTTGGCTATGAAAAAAACTTGCCTATTATTGATGGTTTTGGTGTCAATTGCAGGCACTATGCGGCAGCAACCCAAAACCATTGTTTTTTTTGGCGATAGCATTACCGAGGCTGGTGTGCAGCCCGGTGGTTACATCAACTTATTGCAGCAGCGGCTAGAGCAGCAAAACCGTGCCGGCGGGTATAACTTGGTGGGTGCCGGTATTAGCGGCAATAAGGTTTACGATTTGTACCTGCGCATGGAGGCCGATGTGCTGGCAGCCAAGCCCACCATGGTGGTGGTGTACATAGGTGTAAACGATGTGTGGCACAAGAGCCTGTTGCGCACAGGTACCGATGCCGATAAGTTTGAAGCCTTTTACCAAGCCATCATAAAAAAACTACAACAGCAAAATATTGAAGTGGTGTTGTGTACGCCTGCCGCCATTGGCGAGCAAAAACAGGGTCAAAACCCCATGGATAAAGATTTGGATGCGTACAGTGCCATAATTAGACAGTTGGCCAGTAAAAACAAATGTAAGCTGGTAGATTTGCGCGAAATGTTTGTAAACTACAGTCTTGCTAACAATAGCACGAATATGTATGCAGGCATGCTTACCACCGATGGGGTGCATTTAAACCCAAAGGGAAATGCGCTTCTTGCCGAACAATTTCTAAAAATATTGCCCTAACCATTGTTTAAAAAAAGATTTTATGACAATTGCAATGTCGGCTTTGCCCGAAAAAAACGAGGTTTTTGCTGCGGTAGCGGCCTACATTCAACAACAGGGTTTTACAGTGGCCAGCCAAGACTTTAACCGGCCCTGGGGTGGTTTTTTTGTGTTGCAAGAAGCCGATGCACCCGCTTTTGTTGAGGCCTATTTTCCGGGCTATACCGCCGCGCAGCTTACCATTGGCAACAAGCTTAGCCCAAAGTTTTTGGTGGTGGCGCCGGGCATGCGTTTAAGTTGGCAATACCACCACCGCCGTGCCGAAATATGGCGGGTGTTGCAAAACGACGTAAAAGTGGCCACCAGTCTTACCAACGACGAAACCACGCCAAAAACCTACACCGCGGGCCAGATTGTGGTGCTGCAAAAAGGAGAGCGACACCGATTGATTGGTGCCGATACCTATGGCATAGTGGCCGAGGTGTGGCAGCACACCGATGTGCTGGCGCCTAGCGATGAAGATGATATTGTGCGCCTACAGGACGATTTTGGCCGCTAGGGTTTTTTAAGTAGGTTTTTAAGCGCGGCTGTTATGGCGGGGAATTGGAACTTGAAACCTGCGCTTTCAATTTTTTGAGCCGATACATTGGCACTTTTCAATATTTCTACACTGCGTTGCCCCAGCATAAGTTTTAGAATAAATGTGGGTGCCGGTAGGGCCACAAACGCGTTGCCATAAAGTGTTTTGCCAAGGGCTAAGTTAAGTTGCTTATTGGTTACAGGTTGGGGTGCCACGGCATTATAAATACCATTTACCGCAGGGTTTTCTATGGTATACAGCATCATATTGGCCAAATCGGTGGCGTGTATCCAACTCACCATTTGGGTGCCACTGCCCAATATAGTGGCCAACCGAAAGCGCAGCGGTTTCAAAAACTCGGCCATGGCCCCACCGGCTGTGGATAGCACAATACCGGTTCTAAAAATGGCCAGTCGCTGTCCGGTGCTGGTAACCGGAGAAATGGCGGCTTCCCATTGCTGGCATGTCTCGCCCAAAAAACCTGGTGCTGCCGGGTCCGTTTCCACAAATGGCCCCCCGCCAGCATCAGCACCATACCATCCAATGGCCGAGGCACTAATTACGGTTTCAACGCTATGCGGCAGGCTTGCCAAGCTGCGTACCAATAGCGCGGCGCTTTCTACCCTGCTGTTTTTTATTTCGGCTTTATAGGCTTGCGTCCAGGGCTGGTCCATTACACCTGCACCAGCCAGGTGCACCACAATATTGGCATTAGCAAAGGCTTTTTCATCAATGGTTTTTAGGTCGGGATTCCACAGTGCGTAGCTAAGGCCTGGAAGTGCAGGCTTGCGGTTGCTGTCCGGTAGGCGTCGGGTAAGAATAATAACCCCATAGCCCGCTTGCAGCAGTATGGGGCAAAGGGTTTGGCCTACCAGCCCGGTTCCACCAGTTATAAGTACGGTTTTGCCAGTGGGTGTAGCATTTGTCATAAAGCAAATATTGGGGGTGTAAACAGATGCATACTAAAAAATGTTGGCTTTTTTTCTGGTGTACAAAAAAAGCCCCGGCTGAAAACAGCTGGGGCTACAACTAAAAACAAAATATACGCCGTTTAGTCCGGCTTTTCGCCGTGTAAAAAATTGTTTACGGTGCTAATGCTAGCCTGGTTGTTATTATCGCTTTTCACCTGTGCCCGGCTGTAAAAATCTTCTACATTAGCAATTGAATTGTGCAACTCAAGGTTTCTGCGCATGTAGGCCGGCACATTTTCAAATTCACTGTTGTTGTCCAAATTACTGGGGTTAAACGATATTTTGCGCAGGCGGTCAATGCGCTCCTGTGCTCTGCGCTTTTGGTCCTCTTCCTCCGATAAGTCCACTCTGGTATCTTCAGTTGGAAAAAGTTGGCCTTGTGCTTTTGGCATGAGTTCTTCGCTTACCGTTAAGGTTATTCCCGCGGCACTTTCATCTTCGCTTAGCTCTGCTTCCTGTAGGGTGGGCATCCATGCTTCGGCCTCTTGGCATATTACTGGCAGCGGGCGCGGCATAAATTTGAGTTGGCTTACTAAGGTATCCGTTGCTACTGGTTTGCTCCTTTGGTTCGGTATCCACTAATGCTACCACCACAGCTTCGGCTGGCGTAGCCTTTGCAGGCGCTTCGGGCGCTTCCGGCATATCTATGCTAAGTTCCACATACACTGGGCCGTCCTCGTGGGCTTTGGCTTCGTTTACCGCTTCCAAAATGGGGTTAATGGCTTGCTCGGTGGCCGCCTCTATTGCAGGTGCCGCCACAAAAGGCATGGTAGCATCTTGTGCCACTGCCGGTGCTGGTGTAAACTCCACCACGGGTGCTGCCGCCGCCACGGGCATAGGTTGTGGTGTTTCAAAAGCGCGGCCAAATATCTTTTGCTCCTCGCCGGCCACACCCAGCGTCATTACAATGGGGGCTTCTACTTTTTTGGGTACTACGGGCTTTGCAAAGGGGTCTTTGTGCTGGAAACCAGTGGCAATTATGGTAATGGCCAGTGCATCATTCAGGCTGGCGTCGTAGCCCATGCCCAGTATAATATCGGTGGTGGCTCCGGTTTTAAGCCGCACGTACTCTTGAATGGTTTCTATTTCATCCATGGTGTATTCGTGCTCACCTTCCGAGGATACAATGTTTAGCAATATCCACTTAGCACCAGCAATATCGTTGTCGTTTAGCAACGGCGAGTTTATGGCTGCCTCAATGGCCTTAATGGCGCGGTCTTCACCAGCCATTTGAGCATTGCCTAAAATGGCTACACCGCCTTGGTGCATTACCGTGCATACATCGGCAAAGTCAACGTTCATTTGGCCGGTGGTGGTAATTACATCGGTTATGCAGCGGGCTGCGGTGCTTAGCACATCGTCGGCTTTGGCAAAGGTTTCTTTCATTTTCAGGTTGCCATACTGCTGCCGTAGTTTATCGTTGCTAATCACCAGCAGCGTATCCACATTTTCCTTTAGCTCGTTTATGCCGGCTTGGGCTTGCGCCATGCGTTTTGGCCCTTCAAACGAGAAAGGTGTGGTAACGATACCAACGGTAAGAATGCCCAGCTCTTTGCAAATTTTAGCTACCGTGGGTGCGCCGCCGGTACCGGTGCCGCCGCCCATGCCAGCGGTTATAAAGGCCATTTTGGTGTTTACTTCCAACATGCGCCTAATTTCATCCAGGCTTTCTTCGGTGGCTTGTTTGCCAATGTTGGGGTTGGCACCCGCGCCAAGGCCTTGTGTAAGATGCGGCCCTAATTGAATTTTGTTGGGAACGGCGCTTTGGGCCAAGGCTTGTGCGTCGGTATTGCACACAATGAAATCTACATTTTGTATGTTTTGGCTATACATGTGGTTTACGGCATTGCCGCCACCACCACCAAAGCCCAAAACTTTAATGATGCTTGATTTCTGAAGGGGCATATCAAAGTGTATCATAACGGTGAATTTTTTGCTTGCCTTGCAAGCGGGGGTTAGTAAGTAAAATCGTTGGTTGGTTTATTTTTTTTTGCTCAATTTATTTCAGCTCCTGGTCATCTTCTTCTTTAAAAATCTCATAAATTGAGTCTTTCATTTTATCCCAAATGCTACGCTTGCGGCTGCGTACATCAACGGGCATTTTGCTCTTGAAATCCTCTTCTTTTTTCTCTTCCTCACTGGTCAAAGGCCGGGTAAAATCTTTGGGTACTGTAATGTCCGAATTAACGGTTACAAAATCTTTGCGTTTTCTTTCATAGTCGCTGTAGCCTTTCAGAATTAGTCCTATGCACGTGCTGTACATGGGTTTGGTAAGCTCTTCAATATAGCCGCTGGCTAAATGTTCGTTGGGGAAACCAATGCGTGCATTAAGCCCGGTTTGATATTCGGTAAGCTGTATAAGATGCTTTAGCTGGCTTCCGCCACCGGTAAGTATAATGCCACCATTCAACGTGCGGCTATCCATGCCCACTTGTTTCAAGTGAAAGGTTACGAAATCTAAAATTTCGCTCATTCGAGCCTGAATTATTTGCGCCAATGTTTTTACACTTACCTGCTTGGGTTGGCCACCCCTAATGCCCGGAATGGTAATAATAGCGTTCGATTTGGTTTCTTGCGATAACGCGCTGCCAAACTGCACTTTCATGGCCTCAGCCTGGCTTTTCAGCACGCTCAATCCTGTTTTTATATCGGCAGTAATGTTTTCGCCACCAAAGGGTATTACCGCCGTATGTTTCAGTATGCCCTCGTGAAATACCGCCAAATCGCTGGTGCCACCACCAATGTCCAAAATGGCTACGCCCGCTTCCATATCGTACTCACACATTACCGAGTCGGCTGAAGCCAATGGTTGTAGCACAATGTCTTTAATGGATAAGCCACTCTTATTAACCGCTCTGGTAATATTTCTAATGGCATATTTATCGCCGGTAATAATATGGAAATTGGCACCCACTTTTACACCGCTGTAGCCAATGGGCATTTTAATGTTCTGGTAGTTGTCAACGGTAAATTCTTGCGGTATTACATCAATTATTTGGTCGCCTGCGGGTATGTAAGTCTTACGCTGGTCCGAAATAAGTTGGTCAATTTCGAGTTGTGTAATTTCATCCTCAAGGTTCTGCCTAACCAAATCGCCCCGGGTTTGCAGGCTTTTGATGTGGTGGCCGGCAATGCCTACATATACCTCTTTTATGGTAAGGCTAGGGTTTGATTGCCTACAGTTAGCCATGGCTTCGTTTATGGCTTTTACGGCATTTTCAATATTCAACACTTGGCCATGCTGCACACTATTATTGCTGCTTGCTTTACCAAAGCCCAAAATTTCTAATTTACCGTATTCGTTTTTGCGGCCTGCAATGGCTGCAATTTTTGTGGTGCCAATGTCTAACCCCACAATTATGGGGTTGTTGTTTACAGCCTTGGCTTGTGCTGCCACGTAGTCGGGTGGGGCAGTGCCTGCATTTGCGTGATGATTCATATTGTGTCGTTTTTAGTTGTTGTTATTGTTTTTTGGCATTACTGCCTTAGGCTGCGGGCTGGGTGCGGCTTGTGCTTTTACGGGGGTACTGTTGGCCGTGGCCGCTGGCGTTATTTTTACAATAGCAGCAGCATCGGTTTTTTTAGCCGCTTTGGGCTTACTACTTCTAGATGCTTCGGCTTGTTGCGTTTGTTCTGTCACCAATTTGTTTTCATCCATTGGTTTTGCATAGGCCAGCATGCTGTTGCTCATGTTGGCATCACTTGCAGTGGCACTGTCGGGTTTTGTAGCCACAATTTGATGGTTAAACTCTGCACTAATGCTTTTCCACGCATCAAATCCCTTTGTTTTTGCTGTGGTTTGATAAAACCATTTTAACCGGTTTAATTTATCTGCGGCATTAGACCCATCGCCCAGCAAGCAAGTGTGGTAGCCCAATGATGGATACAATACGAACTTGCCCTTTTCAAAATCAATTTGCGCAGCTTGAGCCAGCCAAAATGGATCTGCAAGAATATGCTTAGACATAGCCACAATGGTACCAGCCGCAGTCGTTGACAGGGTTTCAATGGCACGGTTAGAAAATCCGGTAAATATGGGCACTTCTGCTTGTTCGGTTTTGCTGAGGGGGAGTTTCAAAAAATTGCTATCAATATAGAAAGCACTACCATCAATCGGCATGATTCTGGCAATGGGATAGCGCTGTTCTACAATTATATGCAACACGTTATTATTGTCAAAGTACAACTGGGCATTATTAATCCACATATTCGATTCTAATGTGGATTCAAGTTGTTTTAGATTAAAATTTTGAATGGGAGACCCAATAATGTTGGTTTTTAATTGATCGCATATTGTTTTTAGCAATTCTTTGTCATCTACAAAGCCGCGCAGATCACTGGCCTTCATGCTTACCTTAACATTGGTGCAAGCGGCACTGCCGTTGGTGCGTATGCCACCAATAAACAACGTGCAGGCCCCGGTAATAAGCGTAGCCAGCAGCAGTTGCCCCAATAGTTTATGGTAGTTAATTTTCAAGTTAAGCGTGTATGGTTTTTAGTGTATGCGCAATGCTTTCAATCAGGGTATCAATATTTCCGGCGCCTGCGGTAATAAACAATTGCGGTGCCAGTGTTTTGATGTGTTCGTGTAGGCCATCAGTTGTATCAACCAATTGTACTTTGTGTGTGGGTATGTATTGGGCAATGGTGTTGCTGTCCACACCCGCAATGGGTAGCTCGCGGGCAGGATAAATGGGCATTAGCAATACATGGTCGGCCAGGCTAAGCGCCTCGCCAAACGCTTGCGCAAAGTCGCGGGTGCGTGTGTACAAATGCGGTTGAAACAAAATGGTGCATTCCACAGTCGGAAACATTTGCTTAGCACTTTGTAACAACGCTGTTATTTCGGTAGGGTGGTGGGCATAGTCGTCAATAAATACCAAACTAGAATCGCCAGGTTGTTGCGGTATCTTTTTAATGATGTATTCGAAGCGTCGCTTCACGCCTTTATATTCAGCAATGGCTGCCCATATTTTTTCTTGGCTTATTCCCAATGCTTTTGCCACGCCATAGGCCGCCAGCGTGTTTTCTACATTGTGTAGGCCCCCAATTGGCAGCGTAATATGGCATTCTAGCTTTTGATGCATCATCACATCAAAGCTGTAGCCGCCCAGTTTGTTGGTAATGTTATCAGCATGCATATCGGCTACATCGGGTTCATCGTGTTCATGCTGCTCGTGGTGCTGGCAGCTGTTGTGGCCCGATGCAGGGTGTAATGTGTACGTCAGTTGGCGTTTTAGTAGGGCTCCATCCAGTTTTTTAATGCCGTGCTTTCTTATCAATAGGCCACTGGCATCTATGCGCTCGGCAAATTGTACAAAGGCATCTTCCACAGCCTCATGTGTGCCGTAAATATCCAGGTGGTCGGCATCAGTGCTTGTAATTACGGCTATGTTGGGGCTTAGTTTTAAAAAGCTTCTGTCGTATTCGTCGGCCTCAATTACGCACACATTGTTGCTGCTGCTCCAAAAGTTGGTGTTGTAGTTAACCGATATG
>RDXD01000126.1 GCA_004292575.1 Bacteroidota bacterium | reverse complement strand
TGTACATCATGATCCTGCCCGGCCACCACCGCATAAAACCGCTCCGCCTCGTGTACATCGCGCAGCAGCAGCGTGTTGGTGCCGCCGGTGAAGCGCTGTCCCAAATCGGCAGTGAGGCTTTGGGCATTTGCCACCACCACAAAGGGCCGCATGCGGTTTATGGTTTCTACATCCCAAGTGGGTATGGCCTGCAACTCGTACAGGTTAATGAGCTTACCCAACAGGCGCCGATAGCGCAAAAAGTTGTCAATTTGTAAATCGGTGAGCCATCTAAACGCCTGCAAATCGGTTTCGGTGGCGGTGTTGAGGTTAAGTGGGGTACGCCTATAATCTTGCAACTGCTGCAGATAGTTGTCGTCTTCGGTTTCGCTTTCTTCGGCCTCCGATAGGTTTTCCAGCTGCTGCTCCACGTTGGTATTTTGCACCTCCTGCGCTTTGCCCACGGTGGTGGCCAATACCAAAAAAGCTATGCAAATCAGGGCTTTCAAGCAGGGGTAGTTTATTTTGGAATGAATGTGGGAATGATGCTTAGGGTGTAGGCGTTGTTTTTTTGCCAAAGTTGGTAAGCAGCAGCAAGCCGGGACTGAGGCCAAGCTGCGGGTGGTAGCTGGTGGCCACATCGAGCCTAAAGCCGCTTAACTCCATGCCAATGCCCACAAAATAATTGGTGGTGAGGGTAGCTATGCCCGCCCGTACAAAAAACTGCGGCAGCAGCCTATATTGAAAGCCGGCGTTTACATTAAGGTTGGCGCCTTCTTCGTGTTCCAGTTCGGCACTCATAAAGAATTTCTCGCTGGCATCGTAACCCATGCCCAGCGTGTATCGGCTGGGCAGGCGCTCTTGTTGTTCTGATTTGCTCCAGGCAGCGCGTATCGGGTTGTAGGCATACAGTCCGGCACTAATTTTGGGCGATAAGTGCAGCATAAGACCCACGCTGCCGGTAAGTACCCGGGTATTGCCGTAAATGCTGGCTTGGTTAAGGCCGCGGTAGTCAAAGGCAGCACCCACATCTACCTTTGTACCCAGTTTGCGGCCATAGGCCAATTGAAGCTGGGTTTGGTTTTGCAGGTTGAAGCCAAAATAGCTGCCGTGCAGTGCAAACGCCCCATTGCCAACGGGCATCCCCAAGCTGCCAGTGTACAAGTTTAAATCGTCTTGCAAAAATCGACGCTCGGCATAAAGGGCCACCGCTGTCTGCGTTAGTTGTGCCAGCGCGGCCGGGTTGTTGCGGGTGGCATACACATCTACAAAGCGGGTAGAATACGTGCCCAGCCCCAAATAGCGTGCACCAATAGGCTGGGTAAGTGCTTGGCATGCGCCACGGGGCACCCAACCCATCCACACGAAGCAAATGATAATGATGGATTTCAAGAACAGTCAGTTTTTTGCTAAGGTAAAGATACCAATGTTGGCGGCACCGTGTTTACGATTTGTTAATGCCAAGGTAACGCCATTTTGTAAAACACTGTACCAAGGTGCCGGTTGCTAACCTAACTGTCCTCCTTTTTTTGCAGTACTTTTGCCCTAAAATTTAATACGCATGAATCAAGAGGCGCCTGCGGGCAACCAACTTAATATTGAAATAACCGAAGAAGTAGCCGAAGGGCAATACGCCAATTTGGCCATTATTACCCACAGCCACGCCGAGTTTGTAATAGATTTTGTAAGTGTGATGCCCGGTACGCCCAAAAGCAAGGTAAAAAGTCGCCTCATTATGACCCCGCAACATGCTAAGCGCTTTATGAAAGCCCTGATGGAAAACGTGGGCCGCTTCGAAGCAGGCCATGGCGAAATACAAGACCTTGAAGCCGTGGAAATACCCATGAATTTTGGTGGTCCTTCGGCGTTGGCTTAGGTCGAGGTCGAGGAAGAGGTTAAGGGATGAGGTCGAGGCGCTGCCCTGAGCCCGCCGAAGGGTCAAGGATGAGGCGCTGCCCTGAGCCTGTCGAAGGGTCAAGGATGAGGCGCTGCCCTGAGCCTGTCGAAGGGTCGGGGTCAAGGCGCCGCCCTGAGCCTCTC
>RDXD01000490.1 GCA_004292575.1 Bacteroidota bacterium | reverse complement strand
GATTGAAGTTAAGCGTTTGGTAATGCGTTTGTTTATCGTGGGGCGATTGGCACAGGCAATCGGCAATGGTGGGTAAATAAATATATTGCAGCCATTGGTTTATTGCCATGCGGTTTAGTAGCACCAATTTTAATGTTGATGCAAATTGTACACTCCGCCTCATTTAGTGTCCGCAACGCCCCGGGTCGCGTCCGTTCCGCCCCACCATAACGCCCCGGTGCTGTGTCTCACGCACCGGAATTTCGCCTAGGCCCAACCGTAACTACCACTTACCTCGGCGTCAGCATCTACGAGCAAACAGGCAACGCCCCACTTGCCCTGAAATTTATAGCTCGCGAAAAAAGCCGCTTTAGGCCCCTCACCACCACAGCGGGCTGGGCGGCGGATTGCTAAACCATCATTTGCGCAGCCCCAGTAGTAGCAAGGCTGTTGTGAGGATGCCTTCCCGCCCACAGCGCGGCAGGGCGGGGTGTTGACCCCCTGTAGAGCAAACAATCATTTACCCATGTGCATCCCCAATTGTCGCCCTGCGCAATTATGTGGCCGCATCCGCTCACCCTTTTTATCTTGCGCCCATGCTTACGCCCTCACTTCAAGATATTAAGGCGGAAATAACGGCCTTGCCTCACAAAGAGCTGGTGCAGCTTTGCCTGCAGTTGGCAAAGTTTAGTAAGAATAATAAAGAGCTGTTGGGCTTTTTATTATTCGGCAGCGAAAATTTAGCTGGTTTTATTGCCGAGGTAAATGCAGTGGTTAGCGCCCAGTTTGATGCATTGCCAAGCAGTTTGTATCTCGCAAAAAAGGGCATCAGAAAGATAAGCCAGCAGTTGAACAAATACCAGCGCTATGCCAAAAACCCACAGGTAGAGGTAGAAACACTACTCAACTTCTGCCAGCGTATGAAAGAGCTGCCATTTAAGTTTAGCCGCTATCCGGCGCTTCAAAATTTGTATGAATCCCAATTGCAAAAAATAGAAAAAAATGTGGCGGTGCTGCACCCGGAGCTTAACTACGACTATGCGCGCATTTTAGCCGATTTGCGCCCAGGTTGATTTTTTCTGCGGTGCTTGCATTTGGCTTTTGGCCATGTTTTAATCAAAGCTTTGGTTTCGAGTGGCGGCCAGTTTCAACAGCCTATTGTACTGCTCAGGCGTAAGGTCGTTGTAAAAATAATACACGGGATCTACCGGTGTGCCGTTTTTGTGCACTTCGTAGTGGCAGTGCGGCCCCGTGCTTTTGCCGGTGCTGCCTACCCAGCCAATAACCTCGCCGCGTTTTACGCTTTGGCCCACCCGCGCTTTCATACGCACCATGTGGCCATAAAGCGTTTCGTAACCAAAGCCGTGGTTAAGCACAATATGGATGCCATAACCACCACTGCTAAATTCGGCCTTGGTTACTTGGCCATCTGCTGTGGCATAAATGGGCGTACCGGTTGGTGCGGTAAAATCGAGGCCGGCATGCATTTTTGGAATTTTATACACAGGGTCGATGCGGTAGCCAAACCCACTGGCAATGCGCTCCAAAGCCGCATTGCTTACTGGCTGTATGGCCGGTATAGCAGCCAGTAAGTCTTCCTTACGTTCTATTAGTTTTTCAATGGTGTTAAACGAAGCCTGTTGAAACTGCAACCGGTTTTCTAGGTTTTGTAGCCCCTGGGCTAGGCTAGTAATCAGCTGGTTTTGGGGCATGGCGCTTATTTTTTTAAGCTCTGCCACCTGCGCAATGGTTCTTGTTCTTGCGCTATCGGGTACGGGGTCGGCCTCAAAAATACTGCGGTAAACCATGTTATCCCGCTTTTCCATACTGGCTACGCGTTGCTCTAAGCTAGAAAGTTGAGCGTCTAAGATGCGGTACCCATAGCGCAAATTGGCGTTTTCTTGTTTCAGGGCGCGCTCAGCACTGCTGGGGAAAAAACGCTGTCCCAGCAATACAATTACGAAAGCAGTGGTAAGGGCCGCTGCCAAAAATCCAAAAATTCGCAATAGCACCACACGCAGTGGCGTCTCCAGTTTTTCGTAGCGCAGCGTATGCGTGTTATAGAAATATTTTACCTTTTTCAAAAAATCAAAAACATTTAGTAGTTAGGATTCCTCGCCATCCAAGGCCATCTGGGTGTCCCTTTTTGCTGCTGTTGAGGTCAGCCCGGGGTTGGGGTTGTTTATGTTTCTAAATTGCCAAACCGCTCTTCTGTGTGCAAGTGATGTTCGTGGTTAGCGCTTGCCGCCCATGGTGGCAGGTATCAATAAAAAAATACCATTGTAAAATGGCGCCAGTTGCTAAAAGTGTGGGCATGGATACACAAACGGTAAAATACTACATTTGCGCCCCGGCAAGGCGGGCAATTTAAGCCGTTTACCGTTACCATTTCACTGCTTTAGTATTTACCTATATGACATCTGCCCAAATTAGACAAGCCTTTTTAGATTTTTTTGCAGAAAAAGGACACACCGTGGTACCCAGCGCCCCAATTGTGGTAAAAAACGACCCTACCTTGTTGTTTACCAACGCTGGCATGAATCAATTTAAAGATTACTTTTTGGGAAATCAGGCGGCCCCATACCGCCGCGCAACCGATACTCAAAAGTGCCTTAGGGTTAGTGGAAAGCACAACGATTTGGAGGAGGTAGGCGTAGATCACTACCACCATACCATGTTTGAGATGCTGGGCAATTGGAGTTTTGGCGATTATTTTAAGGCTGAAGCCATTGCTTGGAGTTGGGAATTGCTTACAAGTGTGTATGGCATTGCGCCGGACAGACTTTATGCCACAGTTTTTGAAGGCGATAGGGCCGAAAAAATTCCGCCGAGTAAAATAGCCCTTGCCGAGTGGCAAAAATTGCTACCGTCGGAGCAAATCGTGTTTGGCAACAAGAAAGACAATTTTTGGGAAATGGGCGATACAGGTCCTTGCGGCCCCTGCACCGAAATACATGTGGATATGCGCTCCGATGCCGAGCGGGCAGCGGTTCCAGGCTACACGCTGGTAAACAAAGACCATCCCGAGGTAATTGAAATTTGGAACAATGTATTTATCCAGTACAACCGTAAAAAGGATGGTAGCCTAGAAGATTTGCCCAGCCGCCACGTGGATACCGGTATGGGTCTTGAGCGACTGGTGCGGGTGTTGCAAGGCAAAAAAAGCAACTACGACACCGATATTTTTAGCGGCACCATTGCGGCCATTGAGCGGCTTACTGGCCAAACTTATGACCGTTCGGCGTCGAAGCAGGCGGTGGCCTTTAGGGTTTTGGCCGATCATATTAGGGCCATAATCTTTTGCATAGCCGATGGGCAGCTGCCCTCCAACACCGGTGCGGGTTATGTTATTCGCCGCATTTTGCGCCGTGCTGTACGTTACTATTACTCCTATTTGCACCAAAAAGAGCCCTTGCTTCACCTTTTGGTGCCTGTGCTGGCAAAGCAATTTGAAACCGTTTTCCCCGAACTGTTTCAGCAAGCCGACTTTGTTAGCAAGGTGGTTTTAGAAGAAGAGCATGCCTTTCTGCGTACGCTTGATGGGGGCTTAAAGCGCATTGAAGAGCTCTTGGGTCAAACAGTTGCGGTTATTGATGGCGACAAAGCGTTTGAACTTTACGATACCTATGGTTTCCCATTGGACTTGACCGAATTGATAGCTGCTGAAAACAATAAGCAGGTTGACCACGCTGGTTTTGACAAGGCGATGCAATTGCAAAAAAACCGCAGCCGTGCCGCCACAGCCCTCGAAACAGGCGACTGGGTGATGGTGTTTGAAGGCAACGGCGATGGTTTTGTGGGCTACAACCTGCTTACCACCACCACCCAAGTGCTGCGCTACCGCAAAGTATCGGCCAAGGGCAAAAGTCAATACCAGCTGGTGCTGGCCGCCACGCCGTTTTATGCCGAAAGTGGTGGTCAAATGGGCGACACTGGCCTACTGCATGTTGACGGGCAGACCATTGCCGTAACCGACACCAAAAAAGAAAACGACCTCATTGTTCACTTTGTGGATGAGTTACCCGACAATCCGGCCGGGGCCGTAGAAGCCGTGGTAAATGCCGAGGTGCGGCTGCACACCATGCACAACCACACAGCCACTCACCTGTTGCAGGCAGCATTGCAGCAGGTGCTGGGCAAGCACGTGGCCCAAAAGGGATCATTGGTGTCGCACACGCAGTTGCGTTTCGATTTTTCGCACTTCAGTAAGGTAACCGACCAGGAGCTAAGGGCTATAGAAAACATTGTAAACCAACGCATTAGGGAAAACTTACCCGTTGTAATTGCCACCATGCCCAAGGCCGATGCCCTGGCCCTTGGCGCTACCGCCCTGTTTGGCGAAAAGTATGGCGATGTGGTGCGGGTGGTAACCATTGACCCCAATTTTTCGGTAGAGTTGTGTGGCGGCACCCACGTAATGCAAACCGGCATGATAGGGTTATTTACCATAGCCAGCGAGTTGGCCGTGGCTGCCGGGGTGCGCCGTATTGAAGCACTAACCGGACCGGCGGCTTTTGCGCACCTTAGCGATGGTATGGAGCAGCTAAAAGCCACTGGCAACCTGCTTAAAACCAAAGACGTGCTAAAGGCAGTAGATAAACTGGCAGCTGAAAATGCGAGTCTAAAAAAGCAGATAGAGGGCTTGGAAACACGGCAGTTAGCGGTGACAACGCAGGCACTACTGCAACAGGCGCAAGCGGTAGGTAGCCTGCAATTTGTGGGTGAAATGGTAGAGGTAAGTAGCCCGGATTTACTAAAACGGCTCTGCTTCGATGTAAAAAACCTGTTGCCAAATGGAGTAGTTGTGCTTGCTGCCGATATTGATGGTAAGCCCTTTGTGGCCGTTGGCATTGCCGACAATGTGGTGGCAGAGCGGGGTTTAGATGCCGGCAGCATTATAAAACAGCACATTGCTCCGCTTATAAAAGGTGGCGGTGGCGGGCAAAAAGGCTTGGCTACCGCGGGCGGGCAAAATGTGGCTGAGCTGCACACGGCTATTGATGCTGTAAAAAAACTGATGTAAACGGCAGTCCACCCGCCAATGGTTTTGCGTTAGCCCACTTTTTTTTGGAAAAGTAGGCGGCTGATGGTCAGTTGGTGTGCCATACGCAGGTTCGAATGTTCTGTATGTGGCCTACCGTGCGCAAGCCGCCGCAAACGGCCCAAGCTAAACTGGCAATTGCCTTTACCTTTGCATGCTTTTACGCATAATGGTGTGGCTACAAGGCGCGTATCATTTAACAACAGTATGAAGACAAAAACATTACAACGCAATAAAGTAAACATCATTACCCTTGGGTGCAGTAAAAACCTGGTGGATAGTGAGGTGCTGAGTGGTCAGCTGCTGGCCAATGATATAGACGTGGTGCACGAGAATAAAAAACGCGACCATAACATTGTGGTGATTAATACCTGTGGCTTTATAGACAAGGCAAAGGAAGAAAGCATCAATACCATTTTAGACCAAGTAGAATTAAAGCGCAGGGGCAAATTGGACAAAGTATATGTAACCGGCTGCCTAAGCGAACGATACAAGCAAAACCTTGAGGCAGAAATACCTGAGGTGGACGCTTACTTTGGCACCATGGAACTGCCCATGATGCTAAAGCAGTTTAATGCCGACTACAAAGCCGAACTGCTGGGCGAGCGGCTGCTGAGTACGCCACAGCACTACGCCTACATGAAAATAAGTGAGGGCTGCAACCGTACCTGTGCATTTTGCGCCATCCCACTTATGCGCGGCCAGCACGTAAGCAAGCCCATAGAAGCACTGGTGGATGAAGCTAAGCGGCTGGTGCAGGGTGGGGTAAAAGAGGTGATGCTGATAGCCCAAGAGCTAACCTACTACGGATTGGATATTTACAAAAAGCGCGAGCTGCCAAAACTATTGCACGCCTTGGCCGATGTACAGGGTTTGGAGTGGATTCGATTGCACTACGCCTACCCGTCAAAGTTTCCGCTTGATATAATTGATGCCATTGCCGAACGGCCAAACATCTGCAATTACCTCGACATGCCGCTGCAGCACGCCAGCAATAACATGCTAAAAGCCATGAAACGGCAAATTACCCGCGAAGAAATGGAAGATTTGGTGGGCCAAATTAGGCTGCGCAACCCCAATATTTGCCTGCGTACCACCCTTATTGCCGGTTTTCCGGGCGAAACCCGCGACGATGTGGAAGAGCTTAAAGGGTTTTTAGAAAAAATGCGGTTCGATAGGGTGGGTATTTTTAGCTACAGCCACGAAGAGGGTACCTCGGCATACGGCCTCGAAGACAATGTGCCAGCCGAAGAAAAGGAGGCCCGTGCACAGGAAATTATGGAAGTGCAACAGGAGATTAGCTACCAAAAAAACCAGGAAAAAGTAGGGAAAACATTTAAGGTGCTCATTGATAAAAAAGAAGCCGGACGCTATTTGGGCCGCACCGAGTTTGACAGTGTGGAGGTTGATAATGAGGTGGTTATAAACTCCACGAAACGCATACCCATTGGGCAATTTGCCCAGGTAACCATTACCAAGGCTTACGATTACGATCTTGAGGGCGAGCTGGCCGGGTAGTTAAACCTGCTAAAACCCAACGCTGAAAAATACCACCAACCACCAAACCACCGCACCACTGCATGGACACCCACTGCCAAGTTTTACCCTACACTGCTACCGGGTCATTTTCAAAAATGGTTCTGGACTATGTAGAACAAAACCCGCAGCTGAGGGCATTTTATGCCCATCCGCCATCGGTAGAGGGTGTAAAAATGGCTATGGCGGCGCGCCAATCCTTCCACACCAACCGGGCGGTATTGGTGCAGGCTTT
The DNA here is from genome assembly GCA_004292575.1 of Bacteroidota bacterium. GTDB lineage: Bacteria > Bacteroidota > Bacteroidia > Chitinophagales > Chitinophagaceae > Phnomibacter. Next base: position 3,485 of record RDXD01000490.1, on the reverse strand, counting down.
GCAGGCACAGTATGCAGCTTACACCCTGCACCCCATGCAGCAAGCGCATCTCACGGCTTTGTTGCAACCCCATTGTTTTACCATTACCACGGCGCACCAACCCAATATTTTTACCGGGCCACTGTATGTAATTTACAAAATATTGCATGTTATAAAGCTGGCCGATCAGCTGGCCAAGGAGATGCCCAACCATCATTTTGTACCCGTTTTTTACATGGGTAGCGAAGATGCCGACCTTGATGAATTGGGCCATATTTATTTGGGCGAAGAAAAATTGGAGTGGCAAACCACCCAGACTGGCGCCGTTGGGCGTATGCACCCCAAGGGATTAGAAAAAATAATTGATCGGCTACAAAACGAGTTTGGCCATTTGCCCTTTGGGCCCCAAATGGTACAGCTGATTACCGATGCTTACACAAAACATTCCACCATTCAAGCCGCCACGCTGCACCTCATTAATGCCCTGTTTGCATCGTATGGATTGCTGGTGGTGGTGCCAGACAACGCCCTGCTAAAAGCCCAGTTTAGTGCCGTGGTAGAAAAAGAACTGCTCGAACAGTTTTCGCAGCCGGCAGTGGCCACAACCAGTGCAGCCATTGCGCAGCACTACAAGGTGCAGGCTGCTGGGCGGCCCATTAATTTGTTTTATTTGGCTCCTGCCGGCCAGCGCGAACGCATTGAGAAGGTGGGCGAAGACTTTAGCGTGCCGGCCTTGGGATTACAATTTTCGGTTGCGGAAATGCTGGCCCACCTGCAGCAGTTTCCCGAGCGCTTTAGTGCCAATGTTATTTTGCGCGGCGTGTTTCAAGAAACCATTTTGCCCAATGTGGCCTTTGTGGGCGGCGGTGGCGAGTTGGCCTATTGGCTGCAACTAAAGCCGGTGTTTGAGGCGGCTGGCGTGCCTTACCCAGTGCTGCTGCTGCGCAATTCTTTTTTGCTGCTCAATAGCCGCAGCCGCCAAATGCAACAAAAACTTACCATGAGCACCGAGCAGTTGTTTTGGCCCATGGCCAAGCAAGAGTTGTGGTGGGTGCAGCAGCATACCGATGGGCGGTTGTTGGATACCGCGGCGGCCCGGGCGCAATTAGAGGCACTTTATTTGCAGATTGAGCAGGTGGCCACTGCCGCCAATGTAACGTTGCAAGCACATGTAAAGGCATTGGAAGCCAGGGCCAAAAATGGATTGCTGCAATTAGATAAAAAAATACTGAGGGCTGAAAAGCGCCGTCAACAGGACGGTTTGCGCCAGCTGCAGGGGTTGCGTCGGCAATTGTTTCCTACGCAAAATTTGCAGGAAAGGGTAGAGAATTTTCTGCCGCTCTATGCCCAATATGGACCCCAATTGTTGCAGCAGCTTTACACGCAAAGCCTGTGTTTTGAGCAGCAGTTTGTGGTAATGCATTTGCCCTATGCTGTAGATTCTGCTCAGCAGTAGGGGGCTAAAAATTTGTAAAACTTGTGGATTGGCTTACAAGGCGTCATCAAACCCGTTGGGCCAGCCTTTGGCTTTTAGGGCCGCTACTTTTTGTAGCACGTCGGTTTCTAATTTTTCTTTATACACCAACATTTTATGGGCAATGGCTTCATCAAAGGCGCCAATAATTTGAGCAGCCAGCAGGCCTGCATTTTTGGCCCCGTCAAGTGCAACCGTGGCCACAGGCACACCGCCGGGCATTTGCAAAATACTCAGCACCGAGTCCCAGCCATCAATAGAGTTGGTTGATTTAACAGGCACGCCTACTACCGGCAGGGTAGTAAGGCTGGCCACCATGCCGGGTAGGTGCGCAGCCCCGCCTGCTCCGCATATCAGCACTTTTAAGCCCCGCTGGGCTGCGGTGCTGGCATACTGAACCATGCGTAGAGGGGTACGATGCGCACTCACCACGGTAAGTTCGTAAGCAATGTCAAATGCTGCCAAGATGTCTGCCGCCGCTTGCATCACCGGCAAATCGCTATCGCTACCCATTATAATACCTACCATCGTCATATCTTTTTTATACGCCCAAATTAGCGCTGCCGCTTTTCTTATACGCACAAAGCTAACGGCCCAAGCCCAAACTTGTGCGCATACCGCCCAGAACAATAGTTTTGCCACATGCCCGCAACCGCTTTGCACACCAATACTGCCTTGAGCCCGCCCTTGGTTACTCCTGTGGCGCTTTGGTTGGCATCTTGGTACCCTTCCGCACTCGATGCCTTTTCGGGCGATTTTGTACAGCGTTCCGCCAGGGCGCTTTCGGCACAAATGCCCGTGCATGTACTCCACATTGCCCGCGATACACATGGCGCCATCACCACAAGCCAGAAAACCGAAACCCGGGTTACAGGTCAACTTACCGAAACCATCATTTATTACTATGTGCGGCCCAGTGGCATGGCGTGGTTCGATAAATTGGTGAGCACCCAACGCTATTTGCGCATCAGCAAGCAATGGCTAAAGCAGTTTAAGGCCAGTTGCAATGGGCGGCCCATACTGGTGGAGGTTTGTGTGGCCATGCGGGCAGGTTTGCTGGCGCTGTGGATGCACCGCCGCTGGCAGCAGCCTTTTTTGGTGCAGGAGCATTGGGTAGGTTACTACACCCATTTGATGCCGCCGGTGCTGCGGCGCAATGCCCTTTTTTGGTACCTTTCAAAGCGTATTTTGGCAAAAGCTACCGCTTTGCTGCCCGACAGTCGGCATCTGGGTGCACATATTAACGCCACCCTACTGCCCATGGCCTATACCGAAATGCCCAATGCAGTAGATACCAGTTTGTTTTACTGGGAACCCAAGCCCGCGCCCTCCACATTTCAGTTTATTCATGTATCCACTTTGGGTCATCAAAAAAACACCGATGGCATTATTCGTTGCTTTCAGCAGTTGTGTAGCCAGCGGCCGAGTTTGAAGATGGAATTGCTGGTGGTGGGCCCCGACTTTGAACCGCTGCAACAGCAGTTTTCTACCGTGCCAAACCTGCGCTTTACAGGCGCTTTGCCCTATGCAGCGGTGGCTGCGCTGGTGCGCAAGGCAAATGCGATGGTGCTGTTTAGCCGCTACGAAAACCTGCCCTGCGTAATGCTGGAGGCATTTTGTGCCGGCCTACCGGTAATTGCTACCAACGTGGGTGGCATAAGCTACCACTTGCCGCCGCAAAACGGGCTTTTAATTCCCAGCCAAGACGAGCCTGCTTTGGTGGCCGCTCTGGAAAGCATAGTAACTCAATACGCCCGGTACAATACGCCACAAATAGCGCAACAGGCGGCCAGCACTTATGGCTACGCCAACATTGCCCGGCTCTATTTGCAGGCCTACCGCCAATACTTTCCCCAATGGTTTGCCTAAGGCAAGCGGTGTAGGCATGGCTCACCAGTTTTTCGGGTGGGTAAAGGCAGGTTACAACCCGGGGATGGCCTGCTTGGGCTTGGATTGCTTAGAAAGAGGCTTGCGACGCAATTTGGGCCACTCAAAGCCATAGTAGGGCAGCAAAAAACCGCTTAAAACCGCT
>RDXD01000124.1 GCA_004292575.1 Bacteroidota bacterium | reverse complement strand
GTCGTACAGGTTCACCGTCCACTCGGGCAAGGGTGTTTTTATCCGCTGGTTGCCATCTTGCATAAATACCACGCGGTCGCGGCTGTCGTACAGCATATACAAGGGCTGCACACCGGGGCTTTTTTTGGTGGTGGTGCGGCCTTTTTCGTCGTATTGGTACACAAAGCACTGCTCGTCGTACACAGTTTGGCCGTTGGCGGCGGCAAAGCTCCAGCCATTGGCCTCCAGCCATTTTACGGCTTCTGCGGGTATTTCGGCGCGCAGTTGGCCAAAGTCGTCGTACACGCTGTAGGTGCATATCCAGCCCGTGTGGCCGCTGCCGGTGCCATTGTCGGCAGCGGCAGTAAGCTGCACTTTTTTTAGTATTGGCTGGCCCAGGCTATTGGTAAACGTAATGGTTTGCAGGCCCTGCTCATCGGTGGCCAATGTTTTTAGCAGGGTATTGGGGTCGCACACCCCCTGTTTTACCGGTTTGTCGGCATTGCCATAGCCTATGCTCCAATGCTGCACATTATCGGTGGCGGTGTTTAGCCACAGTGCGGCACTGTTGCCAGTGCTGGCCTGCCATGCTGCACCCGGCATTTTCATATTTACTACCCTGTTTAAGGGGCTTCCATCGTAAGCAACTTGGGCAAATCCGCTGGCATCTTGAAACTTGCCGCTGTGGTAAGCGGATTGCGCTGTTGCAGCATCTGTTTTATACTTGCCCAAATTGGTAAGCGTGGTATAGGGCAAAAACTGTTGCGGGGTTCGGCCTCTGCTATCGTACACAGTGTACTGTACCACATCGCCCCAGGTGCCACCTGCCAAAGTGGGTGTAGCTACCCCCGTAGTAAGTTTTTGAATTGGCCGTCCAAGGCCATCCATGTAAGTGGTGCTTACCAGCTTTTCGCCAATGGGGAGGTTATCTACTTGCTGCCAGGTAAGCTTGCCCGGCACCAGCACTTGGTGGGTACGCACATAGTTTAGGTCTTCCCAACCTGCTGACACCAATTCAATTTTAACAGTGTTGGACTGATACGGCACACCAGCTACGGTGGCAATGCGCCTGTAAAACATGGTTTGGGTAAGCGCAGCCGAGAAGCTAAGGTTTGCGCCGTTGGCAATATTGCTGAACCCATCAACAGGCTGCGTACTGCTTTGCCATTGAAAGCTGGTTACACCGGCGTTTGCAGCATTGTTTACCGATACCAAGGCATCGGGCACCTGAGTGCTGTTAAAGGCAAATTTGCCGTTGAGGGGTGTAATGTCGTAGGTGGCGCTTTGGGCAATACCCTGCAAACAAACTAGCAGTGCAAAGCCCAGCAGTAGCAGCATCCTAAAGGGCTTTATAAAATATGTGGCGGCTATTGTGGGCATAAGCGTCAATTACATTTTACTAAAAAAATACTCTATAGTTTGCCACAAGGGGGTGGCGTTGCAACTGTCATTTTAAATCATCAATTCAATTTTGCAAATACGCGGGTAAAAAGCGGATTCGAAAAATTGGTTAGGCTTACGTAGTGGCCCACCAAATCGCCCTTGGTGTTTATCACAAACACATGGTTTGTGCTGCGTATAAAATCGAAATCAAAATGCCGGTTATCATCTTTGTGGCTTAGCCATTTCAGCAATTTGTGCTGTTTCTGACCATTTGCTTTTTTAGCAAAGCCAGGCGCCGCAACCCGCACAATGGTGGTATGGTCGCGTATGAGTTTGGCTATTTTGCCATCGGTGGGCAGTGTGCCACCATCGGCACATGGCACAATTAGCCCCACTACCTTTTGTTGGTTGGCAACGCACAGGCTATCGAACTGGGCTAGCACTGCGGGCTTTAGATTGGCCGAATCAACCAACCAAATAAGCGTGATTTTAGAAGCAAAATTGGACATGCGGATTTTACCACGGCTAAGGCTATCGATGGTTAAACCATATACTCCTGATTGATTTTGGGCAAACGCTTCCCCCGGCAGGGCAATAGACAGTAGCCAGCACAGCAAGCAGCACATTGACAGCGGCTTTATTTTAAGTTGTTTTGGTATCATGTTAT
>RDXD01000489.1 GCA_004292575.1 Bacteroidota bacterium | reverse complement strand
CAGCTCGCCTGCGGGGTATGATGCCGTGCTGGTGTAGCTGCCAAAGGTTACGGTGGGGGCGGGGTCGGCTACGTTCCATATCCGCACGGCATCGGTGGCGGTGTTTATGAAGTAGCCCATTTTTACGCTGCGCTTGGTAGGCTGTGCTTCGCTGCCCACCCAACTGTTGCCGGGTGCAAAGGTTTCCAGCGGGCGGTTTAGTGGGCTGGGTTCAAAATTGGTTTTGCTATAGAAATAGGTGTTGCCCTGATTGGCAATGGGGTTTAAAGCGGTATTGGGGTTGTTGTAGAAATCGGCTTGTTGCTGAAACGGATTTACCACCGGATTAACTGAACCTTTTACCATAGGGGGTAAAGATGGCAAATATGGGTACAATGGCAATGGATGGCGCGGCATTTTTTGTACAAATAGATGCCGCCTTAGCCCATTCTGGAACGGCACGAAGCTTTTTGATACTTTCAGCGTGCCGCAAGGCCTGAGGATTGGGCGCTTTTGTGGCCTTTGTACCTCTGGGCGCACAAATAAATTGAAAGCAGTATAATAACCACCGCGAAAATTAGTTTTATTTGCTGTCTATTCTTAACTAACTGCATGCACCTGCTACAACGCTTCGGCCTTTCTTTAACCCTATGCTGCCTTGCAGCTGGGGCATGGGCCCAGCCAAAGCTGGAGTTTAACCTAAAAAAACCCAAGCAGTTTCAAGAGCGCAAGCTGGGATCGGAAAAAAATCTGGATAAGAAGTTTGGTTTCCCCCGCCGCGTGTTTCAAAATACCATTACGCGTTTCAACTACTATTTTAATGCCAATTTAAAACTGAACGAGATAGTAGATGAAGCCCGCAGGCAGAATAAGGACGATTACACAAAACTGCTGCCGTTTTACACCTATAGCTTTGACAATACGGCCAAAAACACCTTTATTGACTCCATATTACAAAAGTGTACAGCGGGCATTTTGCTGCACGATTTGCGTAACGATTGGATTGACAATCTCTACCTGATAATGGGCAAGGCCTACTTGCTGCGCAAAGATTATGATAGCGCCGCCATGACCTTTCAGTTTTTGAACTACAGCTATGCACCTAAAGAAAAAGACGGCTACGACCTACCCATTGGCAGCAACGCTACCGATGGCGGCAGTGCATTTAGCGTTTCTACCAAAGAAAAAAAGGGACCTACAGCCTATCTTTTAGGCGAGCCACCCAGCCGCAACGATGCTTTTTTGTGGCAGGTACGCGCCCTTACCGAAAGTGGCAACTACATTGATGCCTCATCGCTGATTGAGGTACTGAGCGCCGACCCCAAATTTCCGGCCCGTCTTAAGGAAGAACTGCATGAGGCAAAAGCATACGTAAACTACAAAACGGGCAGTTGGGACAGCAGTGCCACCCATTTGTTAAAAGCCCTACCCCTAGCCTACAATCAGGATGAAAAGGCCAGATGGTACTTTTTGGCAGGTCAAATGTTTCAATTGGCCAACCAACCCAAGGCAGCCAGCGATGCATTTGCCAAATGCTCGGATGCCGCCCTTGACCCCGTGCTGGATATTTACGCCAGGCTAAACAGCATACGCCTACGCAAAAGCGACAACCCTAAAATAATTGACGAAAACATAGCCACTTTGGAGGCCATGGCCAAAAAAGATAAATATGTTAATTATCGCGACATCATTTACTATGCGGCGGCACTATTTGAACTTGAAAGAGATGGTTTTGCGGCAGCCGAAAGCTTTTTGAAGAAAAGCCTTACCTATCCGCAGAACACGCCTGCCCAGCGCAGCCTCTCATTTCTATTGCTGGGCGATCTGGCCTTTAACCAAAAAAAATATGGTGCAGCCAGCAACCCCTACGACAGCACGGTTACCACCCTGCTAAGTCCAGAAGACGTAAAACGGGTAGAAGGCAGAAGCCCTGGTTGTCACAAAATACTAGAAGCTGAAAACACCATAGCGCTTGGTGATAGCCTGCTGAAAATAGCCAATATGCCCGAAGCAGAACGCGTGGCACTGGTAAAAAAATACAGCAAGGCCCTGCGCAAGGCCCGCGGGCTTAAAGAAGATATGGATGCCGCAGCAACGGGCACTGGCGGCACAGGTAGTACGAGTGGCGCAGGTGCAAGTGGTAGTGCCGACCTATTTACCAGCGGCGGCACCAAGTGGTATTTTACCGATTTGCCACAACGCACGGCCGGTTTTCAAAAGTTTAAAGACCGCTGGGGCGCCCGGCCCAATACCGACGACTGGCGGCGTAGTGCTACCCAGCGCTCTGCCTTTGCAAACGCCAATGCCAGCCCGCTAAAATCTAGTGCCACCCCATCTATAGTAGAGCCTAACGCTGCCCAAACACTTGAGGCCGACACCTATGACACCACAGACGTAAGCTTCGACAACCTGTACAGCCGGCTGCCTTTGGACTCCATAAAACAAAGAAAAGTAAACAACAACATCAACACGGCGCTGTTTGCCAAAGCCGAAGCCCTGCACAATGATATTGAGGATTACCCCGAAGCCATTAAAATATATGAGCTGCTACTGAGCCGCCTGGACACCGGAATGCTGGCGCAGCAATCTTTATATGCCTTGGTGCACTGCTACACCAAAACCGGCAACCTTACTGCCGCAAACGATGCCCAATTAAAGCTTCAAAAAAACTTTGGCGCAAACCCCATTAAAGAAAAATCTGAGCTGAACAACAAAAACAAAACAGCCGGCACCAACACCTACAAGCAAATTTACAACCTGTTTTTAGAGGGCAAATTTGCCGAAGCCGTAGCCCAAAAAACGATTGCCGATAGCACCTATGGCACCTACTTCTGGACGCCCCAACTGCTTTACATAGAGAGCATTTTCCACATAAAAAGCCGACAAGATAGTGCCGCCATTAGCAGCCTGACCAACATTGAAGCCAAATTTGCCGACCACCCGCTGGCGAAGCGTGCCGCTACGCTAAAAGATGTGCTAGGCCGGCGCGCAGAAATTGAAACCTACCTTACCGAGCTAAAAGTAACGCGGGCATCGGAAGACGACGTAACCGTGTTTGGTGAAAAACCGTTGGACAACCGGCCACAGCGCAGCGACAGCACCCTAGAAAGCAACTTACGCCTAAAGGCTGATCGGCAACGGCAGCTTGACAGCAGTGTGGCGGCGCAGCAAGCCGCTTTTACCGCCATGGAAGCAAAACGAAAAATGGACAGCACGCAACTGGCAAATGGTGCACAAGAGCGCAAAAAAGACAGTTTAACGCAGGCCAAACAGTTGCTAAAAGCCCTGGCCGACCGCCGCCAAGACAGCCTGGCGCAGCTGAACCAGCAAAAGCTAGCGGCCGATGCTAGGGCAAAGGACAGCCTGGCCCAAGTGAAGCAGAAAAAGCTGATTGCAGACGGCCGCGCAAAGGATAGCCTGGCGCAACTGAACCAACAAAAACTGGCCGCAACAGCCCGCCTAAAGGACAGCCTGGCGCAGGTGAGGCAGCAAAAGCTGGTTGCCGACACACGATTAAAAGACAGTTTAGCGCAGGTGCAGCTGCAAAAATTAGCAGCTGCCGAAAAACGCAAAGACAGTCTTGCACAAGCCAAACTGGCCGCCCAACTGCGGGAACAACAGGCCAAAGACAGTGCAACCCGCGTGGCCAACCGCCAAAAAGAAGCCGCAACCAAATTAAAGGACAGCCTTTACCAAGACGACCTTAGAAAACGCCAGTTGGCTGCGGCCCTAAAAAAAGACAAAGCGCTAGAAGCGGCCTTAGCCAAAGAGGCAGAGGAAGCTAAGGCCAAGGAGGCGGCAAACGCTGCTAACCGGGCAAAACAATTGGCAGCGGAACGCCGTGCCGATAGCTTGCAACGTGTACAGTTGGCCAAGCAACAGCAAGATGCCCGCACCAAGGATAGTGTAAACCAAGACCAAATACAAAAGCAAGCCCGGGCGGCTAGCACCAAGGATAGCTTGGCGCAGGTAAAGCTGGCGCAGCAGGTACAAGCTACCCGTGCTAAAGACAGCCTAGCCCAGGCTAAACTGGCGCAGCAGGCACAATTGAACCGAATTAAAGACAGTTTGAACCAAGCCCGCATAGAAAAACAAGCCCTTGAAGCCCGGGCAAAAGACAGCATTGCGCAAGCCAAGTTGGCCCAGCAGGCACAATCAAACAGAACTAAAGACAGCTTGAACCAAGTAAATATGGCACGGCAGCAAGCAGAAGCCAGCCGGATTAAAGACAGCCTGAACCAAGCCAACCTGGCCCGCCAAGAGGCTGCCAAACGCACCGCGGATAGCCTGAAACTGGTGGCCGATTATAAAAAAACCGACCCTAAATCCCCTGCTGTATTCGTGGTAAACAACATAGCGTCGCCATTTTTAATAGAACCTAACAAGCCGCACCAGGTGGCTTTAGTGCTCGAAAAAATTGACCCGGCGTATGTAAATGAGGTGGCCTATGCCTTCAACAACAACCCGATGCGCCACAAGGGCGACACCCTGGTACAGGCACAAAAGATAAAACTATCGGATAACCTATGGCTCGTAACCTTACAAAGCAGCAAATTCTCCACCGCTCAAGATGCCATTGACTATATGGACCATGTAAAGCCGCTGGCTAAATCAAATATTATTAGTTGGTTGGATGAAACCAAATACCAATACATAATTGTAAGCCCAAGAAACCTGGCCCTGTTGAAACAGCCTGAAGACCTGACCTTGTACCGCAAAGTGCTTGCTGCCGTGCTGCCCGGCAAGTTTTAAACACCTGTTAAAAATTTTTGTGCCAACAATTGAGCATGCTTTTTGGAAATAGACTGCAAAAAATAGCAACTTGCAGACGGAAGTATAACCAAAACGGCCAAACCAGATTTACGCCTCACCCGAAGGCTTTGTAAGGAATTGTATTTTGACACCAAACGAGCATGGCGTAAGTGCAAAAAAATAAGCACCTTACACACCAACTAACTGCTGTAAACAGGCAATAGCACAAAATTAGACATACACAATCATGAATAAAACCATGTTGATACAGGCTCAGATGTACGCCGAATAGTTACCCAAGACGCCCATATGCTACCGCACACCTAAGCAGGCATCACAATTGGGCGCTAAATATGACCTATAAAACAAAATCTCTACCCCGTAGGGAGCATAAAAAAATACACATGAAACGTTCTGTTCGCATTCTTTGGATGGTCTTTTTTGGCGGAGTTCTTGGGTTTACGCTATTAATGGTGGCCATTGACCGTGGCCTGTTGGGTGCCATGCCCTCAATTGAAGACCTGCAAAACCCGTCGTCAATTGTAGCGTCGGAGGTGTTGGCAGATGATGGCAGCTCCATGGGCAAGTTTTACTTAGAAGACCGCAGTCCGGTAGAATACAAGGCCATTTCTAAAAACGTGGTTAATGCGCTTATTTCAACCGAGGATCTGCGTTTTTACGACCACAGCGGTATTGACCCTATAGCGCTGATGCGTGTAGCGCGGGGGCTGGGCACCCAAGGTGGCGGCAGCACATTAACCCAACAGCTGGCCCTCAATATGTTTGGCAGTGGCCGAGCCAGCAACATTTTTAGCCGGTCAATCCAAAAATTAAAAGAATGGATTATTTCGGTAAAACTGGAGCGAAACTTTACAAAAGATGAAATATTAACCTACTACTTAAACACGGTTGCGTTTAGCGAAAATGTATTTGGCATTCGGAATGCGGCCCGCACTTTTTTTCAGAAAGAACCCGACCGCCTTTCGGTACCCGAAGCGGCGGTGCTGGTAGGCATGTTGAACGCCCCCAGCAAATACAATCCCCGCCGCAACCCAAAACCGGCAACAGAACGGCGCAATTTGGTGCTGGACAGGATGGCGTCCGCAGGACATCTAACGCTAACCCAGGCAGCCGAAATGAAAGCCGACTCAATTGCCCTGAACTATAAAAAACTTGATCAAAGCCAGGGCGTGGCACCGTATTTTAGGGAGGCGGCCGTAAAAGAAGAAGTAAAGCGTTTGCTAAAGGACATTAAAAAGCCCGACGGCAAGGCATACGACATTTACCGCGATGGGCTGAAAATTTACACCACCATCAACCCAAAAATGCAGCTCTATGCCGAAGAGGCACTTGCCCGCACCATGGCGGCAAACCAGCGCATTTTTAACCAATACAGCTTTGTACGCACCGGCTCTGTATTTGAGAAGCGGCAAAAAGAGTTAGACAAGTTTATGATGCAAAGCGACCGCTGGAAAGACCAAAAAAATGCGGAGATGAGCGATGAAGACAACAGGGCCAGCTTTTCAAAAAAAGTATCCATGAAAATATTTTCGTGGAATGCCAAGCGCACTAAGGACACCGTGATGACGCCGCTGGACAGCATTAAATACTTGAAAACGCACTTGCAAAGTGGGTTTATGGCCTTAGAACCAAGAACCGGATTTGTAAAAGCATGGGTAGGCGGCATTGATTTTAAAACATTTAAAATTGACCACGTAAACCTCAATATAAAGCGTCAGGTAGGATCAACCATTAAACCCATGCTATATTGCCAGGCCATTGAAGAAGCTGGCTTTACACCAGAAACCCCGTTAGACAACGTACCTCAAAATTTTCCGGGTTTTGGCAAAGTACCGGCCAGTGGCAAAGGGGCTAGCGGCGGCTCGTATGCTATGGCTTATTGCCTTGCCAAAAGCCTTAATGGCGCGGCAGCCTACCTTATGAAACAACTGGGACCCCAGCGTTTCTTAGACTTTTTGGTGCGATGCAAGCTACAAACCCAACTTAAGGCCTACCCCAGCATGGCGTTGGGTAGCTGCGACATTAGCCTATACGAGCTGATGTGGATGTACACCATGTTTCCGGGGCGCGGGTTTAACACACGCCCGCAGTTTATAAGCCGTATTGAAGACCGCAATGGCAACGTCTTAATGGCCGTTGGCCCCGAAATAAGCGAGGTAATAAGCGAGGTAACAGCCTATACCATGTGCAAAATGATGGGTGGTGCAGTAAAATTTGGCACAGCTACCGCCATGCAGAAATATGGCGTAAAGGCCGAAATGGGTGCCAAAACAGGCACCACCAACAGCAATACGGATGCTTGGTTTATGATTTATACGCCCGAGCTGCTTTGCGGTGCCTGGGTGGGGGCGGATGAAAACTGGATTCACTTTCCCAGCAGTGCGGCAGCAGGATATGGTGGTGCTGCGGCATTGCCAGCCTGTGGCTCATTTCTGAAATCGGTTTATGGTGATAAAAAACTGGGCTACGATGCCACAGCAAAATTTGTGAAGCCTGCCATAGAAAAAAACGACATTATTTGGGATTATTTTGAAAACATTACCGGCCCGCCCAGCCCCGATGCCGAAGGCAGCGATGTGGGTAATGGAAGCGCTGATGAGTACTTTGGTGAGGAAAACTATGTTCCGTTAGACACCACAGGCTTGAATGACATACAGGGCGAAAGCGAAGTAATTGAAACCAAAAAACCCGCAACAGTGGTAAAGCCTGATACCAGCAAGCCCAAAACAGAGGCTGTTCCTAAAGCCCAAATGCCTGCTGTGCCTAAACCATCCACTAAAAAGCCGGAAAAAGACTATCGATAAACCTTGCGGCGCTGTAAACGTATTTCTAAAGAGCCTGGTCTGATGGTGGTGGTGTGCCCCAACCCCATGTAAGAAACTGTGGAAAAGCCCTACCCCAAGTCGGTACATCGTGCCTACCATCCGCCAATTCAAGATATTCGATATCGTCTGGGGCTTTGTAACCCAGCGCCTTTAGTTCGGCCATCAAATCCAGCGTGTCGTCAATGCTGTCGATAATGCCATTGTTGTTTCGGTCCATGGTTTCATCTTGATTGCCAGTTTGAAAAAAGAACCGCATACCCTTGGCGTAGCTACCCTCTCGCACCAGCTTGTGCATAATACGGTCAGTAGCCTCGTGGTAGCCCTTGTGCAAATCTTTTAACCGCCACCACAGCGAGCCACTAAATACGCCCACCTTAGTAAAGGTTTCGGGGTGCTTCCAAGCAATATCCAGCGCCGACAGCCCGCCAAGCGAAAAACCAGCAAACGAGATTTCTTTTACCTTGGGCAGTAAGTATCTTTTTTTAAGAAACGGAATCAACTCACGCATCACAAACTTGCGGTGGTACTTCGCCCTGCTGCCGCGGTTTAAAAAATCGAGCATATCGGCAGTGCCGTACTCCAATCGCCGATCGTCGTTGCAATACATACCCACAGCCAAAATAGGCTCTATTTCGCCCGCCGCGTACAACTTGTCTAGCATGGGCGCAAACGGCATTTTGGGCAAATCTTGCCCATCGTTTATAAGCAGCAAGTTAATGGATGCAGGGTCAGAAATGGAGCTTGGCAGGTAGGCATCAAGCAGCACCGTGCGGTCTAAATACTCCGAAAAAAGTTCAAATTTCTCAACCACATAGTGTATAAGTGCGGGCTCCGAAGCCGCAAGCATCGAGTTGGACATTGGTCAAAAATAAGCCACCCGATGCTTAAGATTACCAACAGTGTCCGAGTTTTTCATAAAACTGAGCATTGAGGCCAAAAATGTGGTGATTTAAGCTGACGCGTCTTTGTGCCAAACTGTGACAAAGCACTCGAAAACAGGCGGGTTAACGCTGGTCTAAGGGCCCAATGGCCTCAACAATATATTTTCAAGCACTAAAACAGGTCTTTTGCCATTACTTTGAACCTTCGATGTTGCCTAAAGTAAACTACAATACTTATAAACCTGTAAGCACCCTTACGCTAAAGGGGTACATGTTGGTGGCTGGGGTAAGGTTGCTGTACGCCCTGCGCAGACTATTGGGCAAGCCGCTACGGCAACACATTTTGCCCAACCACCACGAAGATCCTTTAAAGATGACACTGGAGGAAAAGTTGTATTTGGGACAAAAATACTATTACAAAGCCATGATTGCCCCCGAGGCTGGGGCCAATACTGCCGCTTACTTTGCCCAGCAAACGCTGCAATTTGACGTACCCAAAAACTTTGTACCGCAGCAGAGCATTACCCTAAGTGCCGGCGGCGATTTAATACCTTATACCAGTATAAACCCGCAAACAACCCGCGAGCTTTGGGCCGAAGCTGGGGACTACTTTTTTGGAAGCGACTTGGTATTTGCCAACCTGGAAACAGTGGCCAACCCAAAAGCCCCTTACAGTGCAGCACCCGAAGTAATGCTGGCCGATATGTATTTCAACATTGACGCCAAAACCTTCGATATTTTTAATGGCAACGGACAATACCGTGGATTTGATGTGCTTAGTACGGCCAATAACCATAGTATGGATTTGGGCGAAAATGGCATTCTAGCCACCATTGAGTTTTTGCAGGAGCGCAACATTGCGTATTGTGGTACAGCCAATAGCGACGCCGCCCTGCATAACTTCCCCATTTTGGAGGTGAAGGGCATCAAAGTGGCGTTTTTAGCCTACACCTATTCGCTCAATAAAATGCGTTTGCCAGAAAACAAACCATGGCTCTGCAACCACATTTGTTTAAACGAGCCCAATCCGAACCTTGACTTGGTGGTGCAGCAGGCCGCCATAGCAAGACAAAAAGGAGCCGATGTTATAGTAGCTTCGCTACACATGGGCTGTGCCTACCAAGCCTATCCGGGGCAAACCACCATGAAGCACATGCACCAAATATGTGCCGCGGCCAACATTGATGTGTTGCTGGGCGGACACCCGCACCACGCACAGCCCATGGAGGTGTACACCCATACCCACGCCAACGCAAAAACCACCCAGCATCTGATTGTTTACTCCTTGGGCGATTTTATTGCTTACGATATTTTTAAGTGGGGCCATTTGCCGCTGCTGTTGAAAATAAACCTGGTGCAGGGGTTGCTGGATGGCAAAAAACACACCCAAGTGGTGGGCTTAGAGGCCCAGCCATTTTTTATGTGGCGGCAGCACAATGGCCAACTCATGCTGCGCAACTTCAATAAACTGCGTAAAGCGCCGATTAAATCATTGGGCTTCACCAAAGCCCAACAAGTAGAGCTGGCTGAACTGTGCGACTTTTTTGACCGCTTTGTAATGACCCCTGCCCAGCAAAACACCCTAACTAACCCACAACTTGGCTAAAAACGGCCAAAGCAACACTAGGCTACACCCCACAAATACCACACCCAAAACCAAATTGAGATAGTGCAACACCCGTGTACTAATGAATTTTTTAAGATACACAGCGCCTTTGGCAATAAGCACTTCCATTATAAAAATAGCACTTAAGGCTCCAGCGTAGTACCAAATGCGTTGTGCTATGGTATAGTGCAGCACATTTACCAGCATAGAGGAAATGGCCAGCCAACTTACAAAAGAAGGCGTGCTACAACTGATCTCGCAAGACAGCCGCTCGCAACTACAAAACAAAG
>RDXD01000488.1 GCA_004292575.1 Bacteroidota bacterium | reverse complement strand
TTTTTAAAACAGTTTTTGTGACATTAAATTGTAAAACAAACCGGTCTTTCTTTTTTATACGAATTATATTAACAATAAATACCAAAATTCTTGACTTTTTTTCTACAATAAATGCGTTTATACCGCGGCTGCCTTTGCTGGCATCGGTTTGCGCAATTACCAAATACACACTGGCACTGTTGCCATTGGTAATCCAATTTTTTATGCCATTCAAAAGGTAGTGGTCCCCTTTGTCCTCGGCGGTGGTGCGCTGGCTGGTGGCATCGCTTCCGGCTTCCGGCTCGCTCAGCAAAAAAGCGCCAATGTACATGTCGCCGTCTTTTTTGCCCTGGGCCAGTGGTGTTAGGTATTGTTCTTTTTGCGCTTGACTGCCAAACTCTTGCAGGCCATAGCATACCAGGCTGTTGTTTACGCTTACACACACACTGGTGCTGGCATCCACCTTGCTCAGCTCTTCCATGGCCAGCACATAACTTATGGTATCCATGCCGCTGCCACCATATTCGGGCTTCACCATCATGCCCATAAAGCCTAGGTCGGCCAGTTTTTCAATTTGCTCTTTTGGAAATTTTTGGAGCTCATCCCGCTCAATTACGCCGGCAAGGCACTCGGTTTTAGCAAAATCTCGTGCGGCTTGTTGCACCGCCAGGTGTTCTTCGCTTAGGGCTAAATTCATAACAGCAATCGTTTCTATAGTAGCCGCAAAAGTAAGTAATCGATGCTGGCCAAATGCTTTTCTTATTCCCCAAACGCCAAAAATTGTGGGCATATCAGCACCAGCAGGTTGCTGCTAGGCTGTGGCAAAAGCTGTTGGCCAAAGCGCGAGGCATAAAAATGGTTGGCAAATGGTAGATACTATTCTACCGCCACCTGTTTTGGTACTACCGATCCGTCGGCAACTTCTATCAGAAACTGGCGTTTGTCAATCACAAAGCCGTTCCCATGTTCGCAAAAGTGCACCATTAAATTTTCTACGCTAATCGGGTTGCCTTCGGGTATATCTGCAATGTTGTTGTGTCTTATGTGTCGCCCATCTATCAGCATAACCAAGCCGCTGCCAATGGCTTCCATATGGTTGCCGTTGGTAATAAGCATGCCGGTATCCTCACCCAGGCCTATGCCCAAGCAGCTTGGATTGGTGGCAATGGCTTGTGCCAACCTGCCAAAGCGTCCCCGTTTTTCAAAGTGTGAGTCTATAATTACATCGTCTAAAAAGCCGAGGCCCGAGGTCATTTTCACTTCTCCTTTCAGGTGGGCACGGGTAGCATTGCCTTCGTAAATCATGGTGCGGCTCATGGCCATGGCGCCCGCACTGGTACCAGCAATTAAGAAATTGGCTTCTTGGCGGTAGCGCTGTTGCAGCAGGGCCAAAAAAGGTGTACCACCAAAAGCGGTGCTCAGGCGCATTTGGTTGCCGCCGCTAATCATTATGGCGTCGCATTTGGTCAAGCGGTCAATGTATTCTTGCTCCAGCGCATCGGCGCGGTTTCTAATGTGCATCACATTTACAAACACGCAGCCCAGCTTGCCAAAGGCATCCATGTAGTTTTCGCCCACCTCGTAGGGTATGGTGCTGGCGGTAGTTATCACCTCTATCTTGGCATTTATGCCGCCGGCTTCTTGTACAATGCGCCGCAAAATGCCCAACTCAAAAAAATTCAGGTTGTTGCGGTGTATTTCGCCGGTCTCCAAATCGGTGCCTTTGTCTTCCGAGCCGCCTACGGCTATCAATTTTCCTTTAGGTATGGCCATACTGTAAAATGCCTGTTAGTAGTGTACTATCGTATCGAAAAGTTGCAAATAAAATGAATAATGGCGGCAGTACGTCGGTATTTTTCGCACATTGGTGCGGCATGGGGTGTAGTTGGGTGCTAGTACCGCTGTTTTTTCACCACCACATGGCACGGGCTAAGCAAAAGTTTTCAGCAGGCCTTACTTTGGCACTTACTTTTCCCTAATTTTCCGTTTTTGAAATTAAAATTTAGCATTCATGAAAATTGTAGAAATAAAAGTACTGCGGGGCCCAAACCTGTGGAGTATTCGCCGCCCCAAGTTGATACAAATGAAATTGGACCTTGAGGAAATGGAACAACAGCCCACCAATACCATTGATGGTTTTAAAGATCGGCTACAGCAATTGATGCCAAGTATGTACGAGCACCGCTGTAGCGAAGGCGTACCGGGCGGGTTTTTTATGCGGGTTGACGAAGGCACCTGGATGGGCCACGTAATAGAACACATTGCACTTGAGCTGCAAACCCTGGCTGGAATGGATACCGGCTTTGGCCGCACCCGCGGCACGGGCAAGGATGGCGAATACTTTGTGGTTTTTAGCTATCTGGAAGAAGATGCTGGCGTATATGCCGCCAAAGCAGCGGTAGCCATAGCACAGGCGCTTACCAACAATGTGCCGTATAGTTTAGAAAATGACATTCAAGAGCTGCGCGAAATTAGAGAAGCCACGCGCCTTGGGCCCAGCACGGGCAGCATTGTGGAAGAGGCCGCCAAGCGTGGCATTCCATTTATTCGGCTCAACAAGCACAGTTTGGTGCAGCTGGGTTATGGCGTACACCAAAAACGCATTAGGGCCACCATAGCCAGCACCACCGGCAACATTGCGGTGGATATAGCCTGCGATAAAGAAGAGACCAAAAATTTGCTGGAAGCTGCCGAAATACCCGTGCCCCGTGGTACTGTTGTGCGCACATTGGCCGGCTTGGAAGAAGCCGTAAGTAAATTTGGATATCCATTGGTAATAAAGCCCATTGATGGCAACCATGGCAAGGGAAATACCACCAACATTACCACCTGGGCGCAGGCCGAAACCGCCTTTGAGGCCGCAAAAGCCCATAGCCGCAGCGTTATCGTAGAGCGCTTTATTACCGGCTTCGATTTTAGAATATTGGTGATTAATTACAAGTTTATTTGTGCCGCACTGCGCACCCCGGCCAGCGTGGTGGGTACAGGCGAGCATACCATACAGTGGCTTATTGATGAAACCAACAAGGACCCGCGTCGTGGCTATGGACACGAAAAGGTATTGACCCAAATTACCGTTGACCAGTTTACCCACAAAATGCTGGCCGACTTGGGCTATACTTTGGACACCGTGCCCGCTAAGGGTGAGTTGGTGCTTTTAAAGCCTACGGCCAACCTAAGCACTGGCGGTACCAGCACCGATGTAACCGACGAAGTGCACCCGGCAAATATTTTTATGTGCGAGCGTATTGCCAAAATTATTGGGCTCGACATTTGCGGTATCGACATTATGGCCAGCGATTTGCAAACCCCCGTATCGGAAAATGGCGGTGCCATTTTAGAAGTAAATGCTGCCCCCGGCTTTAGAATGCACGTAGAGCCTGCGGTAGGCTTGCCGCGCAATGTGGCTGAGCCCGTAGTGGATATGCTTTTCCCCCGCGGCAGCAACGGTCGCATACCCATTATTGCCATTACGGGCACCAATGGCAAAACCACCACCACCCGTCTTACTGCTCATATTGCCAAAAGCGCCCGTAAAAATGTGGGCTACACCACCAGCGATGGCGTGTATATCCAAAACCAGCTGATGATGAAGGGCGACTGTACCGGGCCGCTCAGTAGCCAGTTTGTGCTAAAGGACCCAACGGTAGATTTTGCGGTATTGGAATGTGCCCGTGGCGGTATGCTAAAAAGCGGCTTGGCTTTTCAGCACTGCGATGTGGGCGTAGTAACCAATGTGGCCAGCGATCATATTGGCTTAGGCGGCATTAACAGCGTGGCCGAAATGGCCAAGGTAAAAGCCATAGTACCCGAAACCGTGTTTCCGCATGGTTTTGCTGTGTTGAATGCCGACGACGATTTGGTGTATGACATGCGGAGTAACCTGAGCTGTAAAGTTGCGTTGTTTAGCATGGACGAGCACAACCCCCGTATAAAGTCCCATGCAGCTGCCGGCGGCATGAGTTGTGTGTTCGAGCATGGCTTTGTTACCATTATGAAGGGCAATTGGAAGGTAAGGGTTATGCACGTGAAAGATATTCCACTTACTTATGGAGGAAAAGCCACGCATAACATTGCCAACTGTCTTCCGGCGGTACTCAGCACCTATCTGTTTCGCGATATTACCATTGAAGACATCAGAATGGGCTTACAGACCTTTGTGCCAGGCAGCAGCCTTACCCCGGGCAGGCTCAATTTTTTCCACTTTAAGCAATTTACCGTTTTGGCCGATTTTGCGCACAACCCGCATGGGCTACAGTTGCTTTGCGACTTTGTAAGCAAGCTGGACTATAAATTTAAGGTTGGGGTAATTAGCGGTACTGGCGACCGCCGCGACGAAGATATTCGTGCTTTGGGCGAAATTTCGGCCCGTTACTTTGACGAAATCATCATTAGATGCGATAAAAACCTGCGTGGCCGCACCGCTGACGACATTATCGGGCTGTTGCAGTCAGGCATAAATTCAGTACGCCCCAGCATAAAGGTAACCACCATACCCAATGAAGATCAGGCGTTGGAATACATTTACAACAATCCCATTTCGGGTGCTTTGTACACCATCATGTGCGATGTGGTGGCTGGTGCCATTAGTAAGTTGCAGGACTTTAAAGCCAGAGAAGATGCCGCCAACTACGATTAGCCTGCAACGGGTTTAAAGCAAAGGTCGTTGCGCCTATATTCAAAATGAATCAAAAAAAATTTTGACACAAACGGCGCAACGGCTATTTTTGCACTCCCAAAACGGTAAAAGCGATGGGAAACTGCCTGATAGTATAATGGTAGTACGACAGATTTTGGTTCTGTTTGTCTTGGTTCGAATCCAGGTCGGGCAACGTAAAAGGGCAAATTGGTGCAACACCAGTTTGCCTTTTTTTGATTTTGGCACTACTGTGTAAACTTTTTTTGAAGTGGGCAAAAGGTTTTGCAGCCCCTAAAAACCTTGAGAGGCGCATCTGAGTTTTTTACGCCACGAAGCCTGCCTAGGGTGGGGCAGTAGTGGTGGTGAAGACGGTAGAACGCATCAGCCGGATGCGCAAGCAAAAAACGCCGCTGGCAGCTAGTTGAAACTGGGCAGTAATTTTATTTCGTTCCGATAGAGAATGATTTTTTTATCATTTTCCAATTGCTTTAGCAGTCTGGAGATGACCACGCGTGAGGTGTGCAATTCATCGGCGATAACGTGATGCGTCGCTTTTACAACACTTGATCCCGTGTGCCGTTGTTTTTCTTTTAGGTAGGCAATCAGCCGTTCGTCTAACTTGTGAAAAGCAATGCTTTCTATGGATTTCAAAAGCTCTAAAAAACGCTCGTTGAAGCTTCGCATGATGTAGCTTTTCCAGCTGGCGTATTTGCAAAGCCATTCTTCCAGTTTGTGATGTGGTATGGCAATAAGGGTTACATCATCTTCAGCAATTGCCTTTACCTCACTTTTTTTGGCTTCCATACAGCAACTGTAAGCCATTGAACAACTGTCGTTGCTGGATAAATAATACAATAGAATTTCATTGCCCGTTTCATCCATTCTAAACACCTTTACGGTGCCAAGCACAATCATAGGCATCATGCGAATATACTTGCCATAATCCATGATAATTTCACCTTCTGCAAACGTTTTAACTTGGCCAAACTGCTCTATTTCATCAAGCAAGGCAGGCTCGAAGCCCGCATGGAAATTGGTATTTGACATTTGGAAATTAAAAATGAAAGTTAAGCACAAAGCTATAGTGCATCATGTTTACTTTATTAAACTCAAACCTTTTGTTTTCATAGGTTTCGCCGTTCTTCGCCTTCCCCATTACAAGCATTTGAGCTTCCATGCCGGTAAGCGCCTTGTTAAATGCGTAGCGCACATCAATGTTCATTTGTGTGTAAGATGGTAAGCCATATTTGTTCAAACGGTAGTTTTTTACGTCGGGCAGCTTGTAGTAGCCTACTCCAACGGCCGCTTTTGTCCGTATTTTGGGCATGCTGTAGTTTATTTTGCCCATAAGGGCGTGCACATCTCCAAATCCCTCATTGCGTTCGCGGGGCAAAAAAGTAAAGAACGGATCTCTGCCCCACTCACGTGGCATAAGGTAGCGGCCGTGGGCTGTTATGCGATTATAGTTGATGCTGGTTTCCCATTGCTTGTTTTTCCAGCCCAACCGTGTACCAAAGGCGATGGATTTACCGCCTTTTTCAAAATAGGCTTTAGCGGGGGCTTCGTTTCCGCCGTGGTTAAGCGCGTCTTGCCTAATAAACTGAGCCGAGGCAAAGTAGGTGTTGTGGTGCTGCTGGGGAAATAAAAAATCAGCCTGTAGCATAAAGCTGTTAAAGATGTTTTGGGTAAACACGTCCCAGGCTTGCAGCTTAATCTGTGGGCTAAGGTCAAACTGCGTACCCAACAGAAACACACCTTTGCTTTTAAGATTTGAGGCATATTGTGATCTATCGCCGTTTGCATCTACCCCAGCCGTGTAAACACCAATAGATGCAGCGGCATCAAACCATTTGGTGGTACCCCTTGGCGAAATAGCGTATAGCCAACCGCCTTCAATTTTAGCTTTCTTAATGTCGTTTACTTCAAACCAAAAGCCCTCAACCCCAGTGGGTCTCATGCGGCCATCTTGCAAGTTTATGAAAGGCGTATTAATAAGCTGCCTACCATAAGCAAGGCTTGATTGTTTGAGACTGTATTTGATATAAAACTCCTCAAGTCGGTCAATGTCATTTTTATTGTAAGGATCTTGTACATCAAACAACGCTACCTCGTATCGGTTGCCCTGTTTGGCCGAGGTGTCCAATTTACCCAAATCAGAACTTCCAATATTGAAGGTATAAAAGCCGCTCACTGCAAACTGAAAGCCATAAAATTTCGCAGTTTCGTACCGTAAGCCACCACCTACTGCATTTGCATAATAGTCGGTAAGCCCGGTCTGATTTTGGGTCGTCATTAAAAAATATCGAAAATGCCCATTGAAATGGCCTCGCTTAAAAGCAGATAGAAGCGTAGTGGTATCTACCGCAGGCGCTTGTTTGCCCTTATACATTTCCGGCTTTTCCGACAGTTCCTGGTGTTGTGCCATCAAGCACTGTGCCGCTAACAACAACACCGTTGCTAATAAGCATTGCTTCATCGTAGTATCCTGTATTATGGTGTAGGTTGCGGCAGTTGGGTGTAAATAACTGCCTTGTGTTCGGGCATATTTTGGTATTAATGCGGCAACTTATCTTTCACTATTCCATAAAAATAGGTGCCTACCACTGCAAAGAAAAACACCACCACCATCGACAAAAAGCCATAGCCAATATTCACCACCATGGGACCCGGGCACGCGCCGCTTAGCGCCCATCCCAACCCAAAAATTATGCCGCCTACAAGGTAGCGAACGAAGGCTTTTTCTTTAGGATAAAATGTAATTGGATTGCCATGAAAATCGCGGATGTTGAATTTCTTTATCAATGCTACACCAATAACGCCAAGCGTTACCGCCGTTCCAATAATACCATACATGTGAAAGGCCTGAAAACGGAACATCTCTTGAATTCTAAACCATGAAATGGCTTCCGATTTAGCCATTACAATACCGAAAACAATACCCAGCAACAAAAATTTTAGAAACTTCATTGTATCAAAATATTAGGGGAAAGATTAAGAATGTCATCACCAAGCCGCCAATAAAAAAACCTATTACGGCAATAAGCGAGGGAACTTGCAAATTAGATAAGCCGCTAATGGCGTGGCCTGATGTGCAGCCGCCCGCATACCGCGCCCCGAAGCCCACCATAAGTCCGCCAAAAGCTAATAGTAAAAAGCCCTTGATGGAAAACATGGCCGCAAGGCTAAACAGCTCGGACGGCTGCATTGAAGTGGGGGCAGCAATGCCCAACTTGCTTAAGTCGCGGATGGTGGCATCAGAAATGGGTACGCTGGTATCAAAAGCAGCCAAATACTGCTTAGCAATAAAACCGCCCATAATTGAGCCCAGCAAAAAAACAAGATTCCAGATTTGGGCTTTCCAGTTAAAGTTGAAAAACTTGGTTTTTTTGCCTAAGCCGGCCGCAGCACAAATGGTGCGCAAATTAGACGAAAATCCAAACGATTGTCCAAAGTAAAGCAGAACGAACATGATACCGGCAATCATGGCGCCAGAAAACCACCAAGACCATGTTTGTGTAATAAATTCTTGCATAGAAAGAAAAGGTTTAATGTAATTGAAACGAAATGATGGGTTTGAACAAATGATTGATTAATTTCTCTGTGGCACTGTGATGGAATAATCCGCCTTTTCCATGGGTGCCTATGCATACAATGTCCATTTGGTTCAACTGGTCAAAATGTACCACGCCTCGCTCCACATCATTATCGTTGATAACATGACATGTGTAATTAGAAATGTTGTTTAGTTCGGCAAAAGTATTCATGTTTGTTTCCAATTCAGATTTTTCAGTCGCTGATTTACACGCTTTTATTTGCAGTAGGTGAATCTTTGTATCGAACGCTGCAATTAGTTTGTGCACGAATGGCATGTTTTCTTTTGCGGGTTGAGTAAAGTTATGTACCAGCAAAACATTTTGAATGCGAAGATGAGAACGGTCGCACATGAGCGATAACACGGGTACTTTGGACCGCCGGGCCACAAGCTGCGTTTCAGAACCTGAAAGTAGTTCAGTTAAGCCCCATGCACCCTTCGTTCCCATGGCAATTAAGTCGAACTGGTTGGTTTCGGCAAAGTTGATGATTTGGTCGGTAAGCTTGCCAAGAACAAAATGACAATTTACGCTACTACCGTAGAGATTTTTGAGTTGTTGTAATTGTCTTTCGGCAATGTCTTTTTGTTTTAAAAGATAGTTTACGTCTATGTCGCCGCAGGTATCGATGTTGCCTGTAGCGTCCATGGTTACCGTATCGGGAGCGTTCAGCACATGCAAGAAGTGAATCTCGGCCGATATGTTTTCGCTCATTTTGCTTACCAATTGATAAGCAAATTCCGACTGAACAGAGAAGTCGGTGGGTATTAAAATTTTCAAACTTTCCATTGGGATTAAGTTGTGGTTTTCACATTAAAAAACATCAGCAAATGTGGCGGGTGGGCTATTTTACAAGCCTGCTCACATTTTCCCAGGTGCCGCCGTTTACCACGTTGGTAAAGCCATTTTGTTGCAGAATGGTTTTGGCTTGACCGCTGCGAGCGCCGCTTCTGCAAAACACCACAATGTCATTTGCCGATTTCAGCTTTTGCAATTGCAATGCTACGCTACCCAGCGGAATATTGATGGCGCCTTTAGCGGAACCGCCAGCAAACTCTGCGGGCTCTCTTACATCTACCAAAAGTGCGCCGCGGCCAATAATGTCAGATAAATCTGCGGCTGGTGCGCCGCCAAAAAGATTTTGGAAAAAACCCATGGTATAGATTTTAATTGGTGAATTTTTGAATGGCTTGAATTAGACCAGCCTTTTGTACTACGCCGCTTTGGCGCCAAACTGGTTTTCCTTGTTTAAAAATGATGAGGGTGGGCACGCCCTGAATCTGATACTTTTCTGATGCTTGAGGGTTTTTGTCCACATCTACTTTTATAATGGTGGCGGCATCGCCGATGGCTGTTTTTACCTCCTTTAAAATGGGAGCCATCATTTTGCATGGGCCGCACCACTCGGCAAAAAAATCTACCAGCACCGGTTTGTCTGTTTGTATCATTTCGTCAAATGTCATGTTCAATGTTTTTTTACAGTTTTTGAATGTTTTTTAAATAAGCCAAACAGTAGGGCGCCCAATAAGGCTCCGTAAAGTGTACTGTTAATTGGCTTTGAGGTAATAACACAGGTACCACTTGAGCAGCCAATTTGCTGCCAGTAAAAATATCCGG
Organism: Bacteroidota bacterium; assembly: GCA_004292575.1. Taxonomy (GTDB): domain Bacteria; phylum Bacteroidota; class Bacteroidia; order Chitinophagales; family Chitinophagaceae; genus Phnomibacter. Next base: position 534 of record RDXD01000488.1, on the reverse strand, counting down.
CTACCGCACCGGTTACCGCGCCCACTATGTAAAGCCAGTTGTTACTAAACCACTTGTTCATAAGTGATGGCTTTTGTGGAGTCAATCTTTTTTTTGCGGCTGTTGCATGTGCCTGTTGCGCAGCAGCCAATATTTAACACAGGCAATGCCGTAAATAGTATTCCTAAAACTCCCATGGTCCAATTGCCAACTTGCGCAGCTTGCACTATTACAGCAATGCCTAGGGCGGTGCGTGCAATGCGCATAAAATTCCAGTTGTTTAACAATACAGTTTTCATAAAAATAGATTTTTTGTTCTATGAATTGTGGTCCGCACAAAGCAGAACCTTAGCCGTTCTTTACCCGAGGTGCCAAGCGAAATTAAAATTTGCTGTTCGCGAATTTTGTAACAAAGGTTACAATCAAAAATGGCATTCCAAAGTGTTGCAGGTAGGAGTGTGATGGGGTCAAGCGGCCCTTAGAGGTGCGCCATCAGCGTTTTTGCTTCTACCAATCCGGTTGTGCGCCAAACTTCTTTGCCCTGTTTGTAAACAA
>RDXD01000123.1 GCA_004292575.1 Bacteroidota bacterium | reverse complement strand
TCAGGATTTCTGAAGCGTTTTTGAGGCGTTTCAGGACATAATGCCCCTTATCGCCTCGTGCTATCCAGTCTTTCAGGGGCGTAATGGTTACAGGCTGTATTGCCTCCAAAACAGCAAACTTTCCTTTTTCTTGCTCAAAAACTATCCCACAATGCGTATAGGCAGATTTGGTAGCGAGCGCGATGGCTTTTCCCTGCCCAGAAAGCGAAATTTGAAAAATAATATCGCCATTTTGGATAGGGATTTTCCTCTCCTTTACCTGTACTTTTGGGCGGGTATTGGGAGAGGATTTAGGTTCGCTACAACTGGCTAAAAGTGTAGCGAAAAAAAAAGACAAAGCCATAATAAACTTCATGCTGACAATACTAAGGAAATTTCGGGAATTTGCTGAAGTCAGGCTGGCGTTTTTCCAAAAACGCTTTTTTGCCTTCTTGTGCTTCTTCGCTGAGGTAATATAGCAAAGTGGCATTGCCTGCAAGTTCTTGGATACCCGCTTGCCCATCAAGCTCTGCATTAAAAGACGACTTCAACATACGCAACGAGATAGGCGATTTATCAAGCATTTTATTGCACCATTCTATAGTAGTGGCTTCGAGGGCTTCATAAGGCACAACTTTATTTACCAAACCCATCTGTAGGGCTTCTTGTGCATCATAAACATCACACAAAAACCATATTTCGCGGGCTTTCTTCTGCCCTACCACACGCGCCAAATAAGACGCACCAAAACCGCCATCAAAACTTCCTACTTTTGGACCTGTTTGTCCAAATTTGGCATTGTCTGCCGCTATACTCAGGTCGCAAACTACGTGGAGGACGTGTCCGCCACCTATTGCCCAACCCGCTACCATAGCCACTACAGGCTTTGGAATAGAACGGATTTGCTTTTGTAAATCCAACACATTCAGGCGCGGAATACCGTCCTTGCCTACATAACCGCCCACCCCGCGCACGCTCTGGTCGCCTCCACTACAGAACGCGTCCTTGCCTTCCCCAGTGAGTACGACTACGCCTATGCGCTCATCATAGCGACAGATATTCATAGCATCTTGCATCTCCATGACAGTGAGAGGCGTGAACGCATTGCGTTTTTCGGGACGATTGATAGTGATTTTTCCAATCCCTGCGTGTTTGCCTTCAGGCGAGTGGAGTTCAAATTTTATTTCTTCGTATTGTTTGATGCTTTCCCACTGACTCATATATATGGTGTTTTAATTACTTAGAAAATTGTAGAACAAATGGTGGTTGTTTATTGTTTCTTTTGCCTCAAATGAATGTCGATAAGTTTCAATTCGCGTGTATTTCCTCGTGATTTTTCAATCCATGTTTTTCGGTGTTCTTTGGCGCGTTCGTCTTCTATTACCCCTATCTTGAGGGGTTCGTGGTGCGCTTGTTGGGGTTCAAAATGATGTGGTGTATAGCTCACGCCTTGAAAATTAGGCGTTTTCTGTTTTTCGTGTGCAGGGTGCAAAGCCGTAAGATACACCTTGAGTGGGTGCGCAAAATCATGTGGCGCGTGGTCATGTAGCACCAAATGCAAATGATAATAAGCGGGGTGGTCGAGCGTAATCGTATCGCTTACTATAGGAATCAGTGTAGCGCGTCCGAGAAAATCAGTGCTTATTTTCTTGCCTTTATTCAGGGCATAGCAAGAAAGGATTTTTACGTCTTTGATGTTTTTGAGCGTTTCGGCATCAAAAACCTGTACGTTCAGGGTAGCGTGGTCTTGCGCCATCAGGAGGGCAGGCAAGCACAAAAAGAGCAGGCAAGTAAAGTATTTTTTCATAAGGAATCAAATAAATATAACTTTTTATTTTTGCAATAGTTTCATTTTGTTGACGGTTCGTTTTTTAATTATTTACATCGCGTTGCGCCCTGGCAAATGTGGCGATTTTTACCGTGCCGATGCAATGCGATCTGCGGAGCACTGAACAACCACTTCTGCCTTTTTTCCCGCATCTTGCGGGCTGTGGAATGCGAGTGTGTGTCACTGCGAAGGGTTAGCATTGTAGTCTGCTTATGCTGTTTCTATAATTTTTATTTCTTCTTC
>RDXD01000487.1 GCA_004292575.1 Bacteroidota bacterium | reverse complement strand
CAGGTAAGGTTCCTCGCGTATCATCGAATTAAACCACATGCTCCACCGCTTGTGCGGACCCCCGTCAATTCCTTTGAGTTTCAACCTTGCGGTCGTACTTCCCAGGTGGATTACTTAATGCTTTCGCTCAGACACTTACTGTGTATCGCAAATGTCGAGTAATCATAGTTTAGGGCGTGGACTACCAGGGTATCTAATCCTGTTTGATCCCCACGCTTTCGAGCCTCAGCGTCAATATTCGCTTAGCCTGCTGCCTTCGCAATAGGTGTTCCGGGTCATATCTATGCATTTCACCGCTACATGACCCATTCCGCAAACCTCAACGACATTCAAGACCGATAGTATCAATGGCAGTTCCCATGTTAAGCACGGGGCTTTCACCACTGACTTACCGACCCGCCTGCGCTCCCTTTAAACCCAGTGAATCCGGATAACGCTTGCACCCTCCGTATTACCGCGGCTGCTGGCACGGAGTTAGCCGGTGCTTATTCCTCTGGTACCGTCAAGAGAGAAAGAATTCCCTTTTTTCGCCCCAGAGAAAAGAAGTTTACAATCCAGAGGACCTTCATCCTCCACGCGGCATGGCTGGTTCAGACTTCCGTCCATTGACCAATATTCCTTACTGCTGCCTCCCGTAGGAGTCGGGCCCGTGTCTCAGTGCCCGTGTGACTGGTCGTGCTCTCACACCAGTTACTGATCATCGCCTTGGTAAGCCGTTACCTTACCAACTAGCTAATCAGCCGCACACCCATCCTTTGGCAATAAATCTTTAATATTAATAAAATGCTTTACCAATATACTATGGGGTATTAATCCAAATTTCTTCGGGCTATCCCCCACCAAAGGGAAGGTTGTGTACGTGTTCCGCACCCGTTTGCCGGTCGCTCTCTACTTTCGTAGAGACTGCCCCTCGACTTGCATGTATTAAGCCTGCCGCTAGCGTTCATCCTGAGCCAGGATCAAACTCTCCATTGTAAATGTGTTGTTTGATTCCGTAGCTTAATCTCTTAAAAATTAAACGTTCGGTTTCATCGTTATTTCTAATACTTGTAACCTTACCATAATATCTCTATTATGTGCTGTTGTTTCCATTCTTTCAAAGAACTTTGATTAATAAAATTAGCCCAGGCGTTAATCCTAACCTAACTTACTAAACACGGTGTATCGTAGGGCGCGAATCCTATCACCTTCAAACCATCGCTTTCTACACCTAATATCTAAAGAGCTTTCTCGAATAACTAACTAAAAACCAATCACTTAACTTTTCATTCAACCCGCTTTCTCATTCTCCGCTTTCTCGATTGGGAGTGCAAAAGTAAGGGTCAAATTTAAACCACCAAATTTATTTTTTAAAACCAGAAGAAGTTACCAAATCGGTCACCCAAAAACCCTCCAAACAAACCCTTCTCTTAACCTCAAAAAACCAATCCACATTAACACTAAGAACTTTTCCCGAACAACCCTTTTGTGTTGGCGGGCTGCAAATATAGATGCTTTATTGAGTGTAAACAAAGTATTTTTTCTAAGGCCAGGGTACCATATTGGCCCAAAGCCTTACTGGCATTGGCTTTGCGGGTCTCTGGATTATTTACTATTTTGCTTGAGACCAGCGTGCCAGCAGACCAACATGGCTCCTCAGCCTTGTTTAAGATGCCCAAGAAAGCCGGAATTGACGTTGAAGTACCCGATATCTTAGCCTTGTGCCGATGCGTGTTAAAAGTGTAGTTGACTAAATCGACACACTCCCAAAAGGTTTAAAACTAGCCAAAACTCAAGCAAATGACCTCTTTGAAAAATTAGAAATCTTGCTTTTCTTGCTGTTTTAACCCATATAACGGGCAACTTTACAAGCAGAAATGGCCACCGATACCCCCTTTGCTTAATCTTGCTGTACTGTACACCGCCACCACAGCTATATGTAGCAAGCATTTTAATGCACGTATTAGCAACGCAAAGCCTTGCTCGCCTACAGACTACGCCGCACAGCAGTGCATTACTATATAGGTCTATGCCACAGCTACTCAACTGCTAGGCCATACCTGCCTGGCCACATGACTATAGACTAGCTTACCTACCAAAAACCACCATAGCCAAGCACCGGGACCGCTACTGCCTATGGTAAAACCAACAGTTTACGCACCACAACGCCAAAACAAAAAAATGTAGAAACAAAAGTACGATCAGTGCCTACACCCTACGATTGCCTTCGTCCGCTCAGTACTTCTATTTTTTGGCCTCAAGCACCTAAGCAATGGCAACTTGTTACTACTCCCTCGTGTTCATAAACGCCGAGCACATAGCACTGCGCTTACAGCAAAGCGAACGCTAAACCTGAAAAACGTCTATTTGATTTGTTTTAAAGCGCTTGAAAGAAGCTGCGTGTACTCTATGGCAGCCTGCTGGCTTAGATGCGCACGGTCAACAAAGCGATGAAAGTCGTACTGCGGGAAGACCGCCGTTGTGTTCAAATAGTGCAACTGTAAAGAATCGGCAGCCCGTTGAATGTTTCTTATGGCCAATTTATCGTTTATATAAAGCACATGTTGTTGCTTTAAAACGGGTATTGAAAACATAATAACATTTTTAACGCCATGCGCCTTAGCCAAACGCTTTATTTTACCCAAATAGGTGAAGGCCTCTGAATACGCGCCATCAGTATAAGTAGTCGTATCAGCATACTGCCCATTCCAAATGGTATCGGAAAAAGCGTAGGGCCGATTGTAGTGCAAATCGCCAAAAGCATTAAAATTCTTGCGCTTTACTTTAGCAACGCTATTTAGAAGCGTTACCAAACCAATTTTTGAATTATACTTAGTATAACCAGTTATGGGCAGATATTTATACAGTAAAGCATCTTTTGGATACATGTGCTTGAAGTGGTCAAATACCAATGGGTTATTGAGATATGGTATAAAGTTGTATAGATTATCATCGTCTTCTCTTGCAGTTCGCCCAAGCTCTCCCAACGAAACCTGAACAAGCAGGTTTTCTATCTTGTTGTGGTTTTGCGCCAAAAAGTAGGCCAGCACGATGTAGTAGGTACTAAAATCTGAATCACTAATCGATAAATTAATGGCTTCACCGCCCGTACTATCGGCCAGAGTTTTGGAGTCTATGCCACAAAGCGATGCAGAATTACCAATAACTGCATACTTGTATTGACCGTTCTTTTTTTTATTCCAAAGCCACCAAATCTTGGTGAAATCATCTTGCTTAAATGCAGTTGCCAAAAGCCACGGCAAAGCATATGCAGCGGCTAAAACAGTCAAAACAAAAACGATAAATCTGTTTCGGGTTAACATTTGAAATTTATTGCTAAAGGTTTTGCACTAAAATTGGAAATAAAGAAAAGTTGCCGGCACCAAATACATGCCAAAAAATACAATCCCCAGTAACAATATCAAACACCAAGCCAGCCGTTTTGTAAACACGCGGCTTTCCAAGTAAAGCTGCAACTTATTCTTATCATTAAAATAATCGCTAATTAGGAACAATATGGCAAGCAAAGCTCCTGTGGCCAGATTAAATCTGGCATCAAAATCATCGCCAATAAACTTACCACTGCTAAAACTAAAAATTTGACGATACACTTGAACCGCTTTTGCTAAAGACTCGCTTCGAAAAAAAACATAGCCCGCCAAAACAAATAGAATGGTAGTTACTCCGCCGAGAAAGTTCCAGGTTTTCTTGCCAAATTTATTGGCCCACTTTTTTCGCTTTTTTCGAGACAGTATTTCCACCGATAGCCCAATGCCGTGCCACAACCCCCAAATAATAAACGGAACACCCACCCCGTGCCAAATGCCTGAAACTAAAAATGTTAGAATTACGGCAAGTACCGCACCCATCTGCTGTAAATTTCGAAAAGAAAAAGACAACGACGAGTACAAATATTCATTAAGCCAGCTGCTGAAGCTTATATGCCAACGCCTCCAAAAATCGGTGATTGAGGTGGCAAAATAAGGCCGATTGAAATTTGCCATTAGTCTTATACCAAAACAGGTAGAGATGCCAATGGCCATTCTGGTATAGCCGCCAAAATCGGCAAAAAGCTGTACCGCATAAAATACAACACTCAAGAAAACTGCCCCCGAAGAATAATCTTCAACGCTACCAAAAACATCGTTTACAAAAACCCCAAGCCTATCTGCAATTACAACCTTTAAAAATAGACCCGATAAAAAATACTCGATTCCCTTTTGTAAGTTGGCCCAACTAAAAACGGCATTTTCGTTGAGCTGAGGAATAAAAGTTCGGGCTCTTTCAACTGGGCCTTGCAGAAAAATAGGGAAGTAAAAAAAATACACAGCCGCATTCAGCCAGCTGTTTTCAGGCTTATAGACTCCATTTCTGATATCAATTAAATTGCCGATGGCTCTAAACACATAATACGATATACCAACCGGAACCACAAAATTTAACCACGGATGAGACAACTTGTCGGCTTCTGGTGCAAAAATGGTGTATGTAAACCATGAATATTTCCATACAAACAGTGCCAATATGTTTGCAACAATCCCGACTGTGAGCCATTTTTTTGAAAAAGAAGCGCCAAGCAAAATAAAAGCCTGATTGAGCAAAAAGGCAGCCACTAAAAAAAACGCATCGTACCCGGAGAAAGACCAGGCAAACCCAATGCCAGCAATTATGAGTAACCACCGCTTGAGCAACTGCCCCTGAAAGTGATATAACAGGTTGAAAACGATGAGTGACGCAACAAAAAGCAGACTATTAAAAAACATCGAAACTTATATTCAAGATTTTTTTTGTAATATGCTCTTTACAAGTTCGCCCACATTATTCCAACCTCTGGTTTCAGATGCCGTAAACTTAATGGCGTATTTTTTTTCGATTTCCACCACCAGCATCATGTGGGTTATTGAATCCCATTCGTCAATATCCTCGGCTGTGGTACTGCTTAACAAGCTAATGTCGCCATTGTCAAGCACATCCTTAAACAACACAGATAACTCTTCTAAAACCAGTGTTTCACTCATATTTAGTTTTTTTTAATGGTAATGAAATGCTTTCGGGGCACGTAACCCTCTGTTTTTAGATGCCAACTTCCATCGTGGTGCGCACTAAAACCGAGGCCCTTATAATGATCTTTAACCATGCCATTTTTCTTAGTGGGCAGGTACTCACCTATTACAGTTTTACATCCCAGTTCCTGAGCAGCTTCCACAATTAGGTTCAAAACCATATCTTCTACTCCGCGTTTCAGCACCCTACAGCTCATCATCCAATTTTCTATAAACAAGGCATCATCTTCATTTCTTTTCAACACTACTATGCCTATGATTCCGTAATCGCCAAATTGATCTAGTAGCCTGACTGCAAGACAGGTGTGATGTGGAGAGTGCGCCAGCTCGCTTGCGCTTGCCTCTGTATATCGAATGGTTCGCAGATTAAACTGGTTTGACCGCTGCGACAATTGTGCAACACGCGGCACCACCTGGCTTACAAAACCAGTAACCTCGGCTTCAATGGACAAACTTTCAAGATAAGCATCGTAATTGGTGTGCAGGCTTAGCCCCATTTGCCGCTGCGCCTCGGCTTTGTAAAGTTCTGTTCGCCCCGCATCTTCTGTGGTAAATGTAGTGGTTTCAAACAAGCGCAGGGCCTGCAAAAACGGCAAATATTCCACCGGGTCGTCGGGTAACTCAGGCACAGTTACGTCGGGAAGCTCTTGCCTTACCACTTGCCGTTCAAACGGATTGTCATCCACAAACACCATTGAATCGAAGCCAATGTTCAGCACTTTTTGAATGTATCTTATGTTGTCGGCTTTGTTTTCCCAATTGGCAACAAATACTGAAATGTCGTCCATGCGGAGTACCATATCGGGGTGTTTTTCAAACGGCTCGCGAGCAACTACTGCTTCGTTTTTGCTGCATACCGCCAAAATTATGCCGCGCTGCATTAGCTGTTTTGCCCAATGCTGCAATGCCACAAACGCCTTACCGTTGCCCAAATCGCCCAGTTCAATGCTTTCTAAGCCATCATCGCCAATAATGCCTCCCCACATGGTATTGTCCAAATCTAAAATCAGACATTTCTTTAAATTGCCCTTAACCACAGCCACCATTTGCACTAGCGCCCTTGCCACTGCGGGTAAAAAGTCGAGCGCAAAAACAACATCGTTAGCCAAATAAAGACGATTGTCCATGACGTTAGCATGACCATACCGCGCCACCAACGAGGCCAAATCGGCCAAGTAAATGTTTTGTGTTTGTGATACCCACTCCATCAACAAAACATTTAACTGTCGCAATTGATATGGGAAACTTGCAGGATGACTATTGGCAAAATTGCCAAAAACCTCGTCGTTTACGTCGGGGTAATTACAAAAAACCAGCGCAGCGTTAGACCTTGATCTGGCCAGCTCGCCCAGCTGTTGCAAGTATTGTAAATGATTTTGGGCAAAATAAATACGCTGGCTGGTAGGCGTGTGCAAAAACTTTTTATATAGCTTTTGCTGGCTTGTTAACAAAAACAAAGCCGAAACCGACGCGTCAAACACAGGCGAATCCTGCTGCACCAACTCCTCATAAATCTGATTATACGGTGCTTCGTAGATGCTGAGGTTCAACTTGTTTTCGATGCCAGCAGCCACCATGGCTTTTACAAGGTATTGCGATGAAGAATCTGAAAGAATGGCTACCCCCACAGAAGCAAACTCATTCGGGCTCTTCTTAAACTTTTTTACGTAAGCGGCAAAGCTCTGTAAACCAACCATAGCAGAATTTAAACGTAAAAAAAACACCTCAGGTAAGCATCTCGAGCATACTGCCCAAAAGCACCTCGAAGGCGGCCAAAAGTAGGGTAAAAAGTCTCCCCAAATTTTTGAGCCCGCTTATAATGTTGTAGTTGCGTTGCTTAGTTTTAGGCAGACTACAGGGTTTTTTACCACTTCAACCGTTAACGCGCCCATACCAAGGAGACCTGAATTGGATAAAACTGATGGTTAACGCAGCTGCTATTGGCACAAACTTTACCCTGAGGCGAGCCCGTTTTTGGCATGCAGAGTGCCGGTGCCGATTGGCTTGATGCTGTGCCTACCCACCAAGGTATGCCTAAGCGGCACAGGCCGCTTTTTGTACAAGATAGCCAACTCAAAAACCCCCAACGGCTGGGCGCACCACCTACCAATGCTGTGGCGGCCTGGTGCGCATAGGCTGGTGGCGGTAAGCAGCGCCCAACCCTTTTGCAGGTAGCTGCCAGCCAACTTAGGCGGCGTATTTGCCTGGTGCACGCCTGCCCCCTGCCCAGCCATGCACTGCTGCACAGGGGCTGCGGGATGTGGAGGGCCGGCCATGCCCCGCCCCCAAGGGCGGTTGGCAGGGCCGGGCCGCAGCAGGCTTGCCCTGCTGCGGCGGCACCCCGCAACAGCCCGAACAAAGGCCTAGCCCTGCACTGCTGCCCACAGCCCCAACATGTTATACAAGCTACTTGGCCCAAAATAGGCCCGCAAACGGCCTAAAAAATCTGTGGCCCGTGTATGCTACGGCTTAGACGCTTATTTTTGACCCCGCTTGACCATCAATTTTTAATTTTTTACTAAACCACATTTTGTATGAGTAATAACTTGCTGAAAGGAAAAAAAGGAATTGTGTTTGGTGCGCTAAACGACCAAAGCATAGCCTGGAAAACAGCCGAGTGCTGCTATGCCGAGGGCGCCCAACTGGTGCTTACCAACGCGCCCATAGCCCTGCGCATGGGCGAAATAAACAAACTGGCGGCTGCCTGCGGCAATGCCCCGGTTATTGGTGCCGATGTGGTTAACAACGACGATTTAAAGGCGCTGTTTGAGCAAGCCATGGCCCATTTTGGCGGCCCTATAGATTTTGTGCTGCACAGCGTGGGCATGAGCCTTAACATTAGAAAGGGTAAGCACTACACCGATTTGAACCACGATTTTCAACACAAAACACTGGATATTAGTGCTTTAAGCCTGCACCGCGTGTGCCAGGTGGCTTACAGCATGGATGCCATGGCCGAGTGGGGCAGCATTGTGGCGCTTACTTATATAGCCGCCCAGCGTGTTTTTCCCGATTACAACGAAATGGCAGATGCCAAGGCCCTACTGGAGAGCATTAGCCGCAGTTTTGGCTACCACTATGGCGTAAAAAAGAAAGTGCGCATTAACACCATTAGCCAAAGCCCCACCCGCACCACCGCCGGCAGCGGCGTAAAAGGCTTTGATGGCTTTATTAGCTTTGCCGAAAAAATGAGCCCGCTGGGCAATGCATCGGCCGACGATTGCGCCCAATATTGTGTTAGCCTGTTTAGCGATTACACCCGCATGGTAACCATGCAAAACCTGTTTCACGATGGGGGCTTTAGCTTTACCGGCGTTACGCAGGAGGTGATAGAACAAATGGAAAAGTGAGGCGAGGGAAGAGGCTGAGGATAAGGAAAAGGTCGAGCCCGCCCAGACGACCTGGTCGGACGGGGATGAGGCGCTGCCCTGAGCCTGTCGAAGGGTTGAGGCTAAGCCCGCCCGGACGACCGGGTCGGACGGGGTCGAGGATGAGGTCAAGGCTAAGGCTTCGGAGCTTGCTCGCACTACTACCTTGACACCGGCTAAGGATGAGGATGAGGTTGAGGTCGAGGATAAGGTCAAGGTCGAGGCCCAGCGTTTAGCAACCTGACGCTCTTTGTAGCCCGCATTTAGCCCTGAAAGGGCGCAATCTACTAGCGAGGCGGTATCGCCCCTCGCAAAAAAGCAACAATCAATATTCGATAAGATAATGGGTCAAGTTGGAATTTGAGGTTGTGGAAAAGGTCGAGCCCGCCCGGACGGCCTGGTCGGACGGGGCTAAGGCGCTGCCCTGAGCCTGTCGAAGGGTTGAGGCTAAGCCCGCCCGGACGACCGGGTCGGACGGGGCTAAGGCGCCGCCCTGAGCCTGTCGAAGGGTTGAGGTTGACATGATGGCAAGAACTGACCTTTGAGTGGCAATTTTGGTTTCTGTTCCACTACACAAACAAAAATCCCCGCATCGTACGCGGGGATTTTTTTGGTTGTGCCATCAAAAAGCAACACCATCAATATTCATCTTCGTTAAAAAAGAAATCATCTTGACTAGGGTAGTCGGGCCAAATATCTTCAAGCCCTTCGTAAATCTCCCCGTCGTCTTCCAGTTCTTGCAGGTTTTCCACCACCTCAATGGGCGCGCCACTTCTTATGGCGTAGTCTATCAACTCGTCTTTAGTGGCCGGCCAAGGGGCGTCTTCCAGGTGCGATGCAAGTTCAAGTGTCCAAAACATATCTCAGCGTCTCCTTCTAATTTTCGGCAAATGTAACCGTATGTGCGAAATTTCCAAATCAAGTTTAACAGCGCTCTGGCGGCTGGCTGCGTCAAGGGTGGCTAAACCGTTTTGCTTTATGTTTTTTTGAAGGCGTCAGCCGCATACCACTATTGGGCCTCGGTACCGGCTGTCCATTGCAAGCCCCCTGCGGGGGGCTTTCCATTGCCATCCGGCCTAGGGCCGGGCGGTAGTGCATGGTTGGGGCAGCGGGCAGGCACCTCCACATAAGGCCACCGTTGGCAGCCAAGCCGCTAACATGGGGTGCCAACATGCGCTTTACACCGCGCTGCCACCCATTTTGTACCGGCAGCTAACCCGGGTACCCAGCCGTATTGAGCTGGCTGCATACACCAGTCAATTTTCAAAGGCTGCCTGCCAACAAGCAGCCACCAACAAGCAGCCACCAGCCCGGTGCCAACCAGCCAAACTTGCTACCCTGCCAGTACTGCGCCCCGCTTACCTTTGCCAGCATCATGAGCATATTGCAAGCCACGGGCATTACCAAAAGCTACAAAACCCTACAAGTACTAAAGGGCGTAAACCTTACCCTACAGCAGGGCGAGGTGGTGAGCATAGTGGGCAGCAGTGGTGCGGGCAAAAGCACTTTGCTGCACATTGCAGGCACCCTCGATGTGCCCGATTCCGGCACCATAACCATTCAGGGCCAGCCCATAAGCCAGCTCAACCGCAAGGCGCTGGCGCATTTTCGCAATACGCATATTGGTTTTGTGTTTCAGTTTCACCACCTGCTGCCCGAGTTTACGGCACTGGAGAATGTATGCATGCCCGGCTGGATAAGTAAGCGGCCTACCGCCACCCTGCAAGCCGAAGCCAAAGATTTGCTGAGCATCATGGGCCTAAAAGACCGCTTTGCACACAAGCCGCACCAGCTTAGCGGTGGCGAGCAGCAGCGGGTGGCCGTGGCTCGTGCCCTTATAAACAAACCGGCGGTGGTTTTTGCCGACGAGCCTACCGGCAACCTCGATAGCCAACATGCCGAAGAGCTGCATGCGCTCTTTTTTCACCTTTGTAGCCAACTGGGCCAAACGTTTTTAATTGTAACCCACAATGCCACGCTGGCCGGCCTTAGCCACCGCCAGTTGCACAT